>JAGGAC010000096.1 GCA_017889635.1 Bacillota bacterium
AAATTTTAATGCCAAGTGTAATTATTATTAGAAGTAAATCTTAAAGTTTAGACTGCCAACATTAATGCTGGCAGTCTAAGTCTTTATACATATGGTTTCAGTAATCATTATTATTATGAGGGGGAATATTATATGAGCAAAAATTGTAATAAGTGCAGTGCTAAAATGGAGGATAACACAAGATTTTGTCCGTGTTGCGGTGCAAACCAGGGGAAACCGGAGCCTATTTTTACGAAAACCTCTGGGTTTGTTCCTACGCTTGAGGTATTTAGAGAAAGCAGCTTTGTAGGTTCATTATTGAGCTATAGAGTATTTGTTGACGGGTTTGAAGTTGGTAAGCTGAAAAATGGTGAGAAAAAGTGGTTTCAAATGGCTCCTGGCCTGCACGAAATATATATTAAGCAAAACTGGAGCTGGTTATATAGCCCCAAGGTGTCATTTTTACTGAAGGACTTTGTTAAATTTAGCTGTAGGCCAAAAGTAAGCTTTTTTGGATCACTGTTTGGTAGAGTTGGTTTTTACCTGATGTTTAAACGGCGCAAGTTTATTCTTTTGAAAGAAGCATAGTACTAATGAAAGAAATATTATGTATAGGCTGTGGGCAAATAATTGCCAACAGCCTTTTTTACATAGCGTGAGTTAGTAAAAGTGCATGAAGTTATAGGATTTTGACTCCTTCTTGCCATTATTTAATCTAACATAAAATTAAATAATTATATGGGGAGGTAAATAACAATGTACAACCAGACAATCTTAATGCATGTATCTGATGCAGCAAGCCTTTTAGGTGTTAGTAGCCAGACAATTTATAAATTAATCAATGGTGGTGAATTGAAAGCTTTTAAAACCGGAAAAGCGTGGAAGATATCGACACAATCCATCAATGATTATACAAACGCTAACTTGAATAAATAGGTTTATTTTTTATTTATACAGATTTACATGGTTTTTATATAATTGGTGGTAAGTAAATATTTTCTGAAATCGTTAACTTCATAATTTATTAGAAAACCATATTGGAGGTTGTATAATCATGTTTGAGCAATATAGTGATTTGGTGAGCGTTGAAGAGTTGTGCGAGATGCTTGTAATTGGTAAAAACTCAGCGTATAAACTATTATCATCCGGGGAAATAAAGTGTTTTCGTTATAATCGAGTTTGGAAAATCCCTCGTGATGCTGTAACGGAATATATTCTAAAAAAATCGTCACTAAACACCAATTATGTATCGGTGGTCGATATATAATTGGCTTATTTGCATAAACGTTTAGTATAGGATCTAATAAATGTTAATTTTATTGTGATAGTAGAATTGATTAAAAATTATCTTGAAGCTTTTGGACAAAGTTGCAGGGTTGCTATTTTTATTGCTTGTAGCTGTATAAAAGTGTATATTCAAGCAACGAGGTTTGCTATAATAAGGGAAGGGAGAGTGGACTTATACCGGTAGTTGCAAGATTTTATGGTATTATAATTAAAATGTATTTTAATGACCATTTGCCGCCACATTTTCATGCTTTTTATGGTGAGTACAATGGGTTATATGATTTAAATACACTGGAAATGCTTGAAGGAGATCTTCCGGGGCGTGCTCAAGGATTAATTATTGAGTGGGCTAAGAAAAATCAGGAAACACTATTGGTTATGTGGAGTGCTCAGGAATTTCGTAAGTTGGAAGGATTGGATTAAGGAGGTGCAGAATATTATTATGGTCCCGCGTATTAGTCAGGTTAAGGCTTGCGAAGACTATGTTCTGCATGTTACTTTTGATAACGGAGTAAAGAAATTGTATGATCTAAAGCCTCGGTTAAATGATGAACGTTTTAAAATCTTACGTGATAAGGGCATTTTTAAAGCAGTACAGGTTGACGGTGGTGGATTTGGTATCAGTTGGAATGATGATATTGATTTGAGTGAGAATGAGATTTGGACTGAGGGAAAGAATTTAAACTAAGCAGGGTTAAAGGTACGCATCAATTTTGAGAAGCTGTTAAAAAACTGCTTATTTTTGAAATAATGATGTGAAATGAATAAAAATAAACGTAAATAACGTAAAAAATGACCTTTTTACGGGAGAAGGTTCGAAAAGTGAAATGGCTATGAAGCCTTGTAAAATAAGGGCATAAGAGCAGTCGTTAATAGAACAAAAATATTTGTAGAAATAATCGTTCCCGCCTTCCCAAGCCGTGGGTCGATGGTTCGAATTTCGCCACTCGCTCCAGAAAAAATCAAGTTTTCCAGGTGTTTTGGTTGTTGACAAAGAACTTTTCAAGAATATAGGCATTGGTAAACCAGCGTAAATGTTGGAGTTGCCAATGCCGTTTTTGTGTTTGGAAGGCTTTATTTTAAAGTCGACAATAGGTGGATGACAGTTGCCAAACGTATGTGAATTTTTAGTTCGTCATTTTAATTTTAAATGCATCCAGTGGGGAATGGAGACATAACGTTACCATTATGAGCTTTGCTTTTGGGTCTTTGCTTGGATAAAAAATATCTGTATTATACAAAGTATTTTGGGATTTGCGCGGGATGTACGGTAGGAACTTGGCCTTTCCATGTATCAGATCATAGGATTATTATAATCTACGGCGCTGGAGGCCACATTTTTGGCAGGAAGGTATGGAACTATCCTGATGAAAAGCTCAATAGGATCATTTAGCGATGCAAGGGCAAATATCCGGTGAAGTGATATTCAGACTTCATGGGATTTTTGTGCTTTTGTTCTGCTATCAAGGGCGTTTTCATCGTACTCTATATCAAAGCCATTACTCGGTGCACAAGATTTGGTCCTATATAGCTTTGACCATTTCAGTGGCGCTTTCATTTTTTTGTTGTATGCAATGAGCATAGCCTCAGCATAGCCGATAGAGCCAGCTTTGCGTTCTTTTGCTGTGCGCCCAATTTCTCTGGAGGAATACTTTCCAACTTTATCCTTAAAAACATCATCTTTCAGAGTATCGCCAAAAGCTATAATTAGTCGGGCAATCCCTCTCAGCATGTTAGCAGACAACGAATTATAATCGCCTTCCCAGGTTCCAACGCATAGACGCAAGGTGTGATCCAGTACATGAAAACCGAATTTCTGATGAATGTACTCTAGAGAAGATACAGCGCAGATAGCACCAGGAGCTTTGGTCGAAGAGATGAACAAGCCATAAGATTCTACCAGAGATTTTATAATGAGTTGTTCATTGTTTCCAGCTTCCACGTTTGCCATGAAAATTTCATACGGTAGCAGGGGCTTAACATATTTTTGCTGGTTTGCAAAAATATCTGCCTCCTGTGTATAATCCAGATCGTCATAGATCATACACCAGACGGGAGTTTCACGGGAACCAGATACTATTGATATAATTTCAATAGTATGCTGGCCGTTGAAGACGTAATTGACGCTATCTCGGCGGCTGACTTTCACTGGATTGATTTGGTACAGGTCAAAGTTTTCGACTGTATGCTGGACATGTGAAAGAGACAGGTTTCGTTGGTACTCCTGATTGGATACCAGATTTTTGATTGGAATCTGCTCAAAATGCACTCTTGGGACAAAAACACTATAGTCGTCCATTAGATTTCCTCCTTTATGGCCGCAAGCATAGTGTCAATGGTTTTCTTTAATACCAACAGTTCTTTCTCTAGTTTGCGGCGGGCATTTCTGGATATATCACTAAGATTTGCAGTAGCACGTGTGCGATCGATTGAGCTGACCCAGGATGGAACGGTTAAAGTAAGGCTGGAGATTTCCGCATCAGGGTCATACGCGGGCATATCTTTTATGGAACCGTTGGGTATTGATAGCGGCAGTTTCTTCGATGAATCCTGTCTTTTCGGTAGAACCTTGCGCATATCGGAATATCCAACAAATTTGCTAGCACTATCGGATACGTGCTTACTCAAGCGACAGATATCTTGTTGGGAAAGCTGGGATAGCTCAACAAGATTCTCAAGGGATATTTTTATCTCGCCCAATAATACCTTCGAAACGAGCTCCGGCACGATTGTCGATAACTCATCCAGCGCATGCGCGTATATGCCATAATTATTGATGGTGGCGTAGGACAGGTGATATTCCTCGCCGAGCCGTTCGCTTGTTCGGGAAGTTGTCTCATTAAAGGTAGGCTCGGTCAATATTTTATATCTAATCTCTTTTTGCGTGTACTGGTTGGTTCTGGCAGCATTATGAGAGCCAAGAATTTTCTCCATCTCGTACCTTTTGCCGATCAGGTATTTGCGCGTTTCATCCGTGATATTGTGGCGGCCAAGCTGGTTCGCACAAATCCACGCAGTTGCTTCCTCGCAGCTTGTGAACTGTATGCGTTGAATTGAAAAGGGAATCTGCAGCCGTGTGCAGATTTCATAACGATTATGGCCGTCAAGAATTGTATTGTTCCATACACACAGTGGCTCACGGCAACCGTCACGGATAAGATGCTGCTCCAGTTGCTGCAGTTCTGTTGTTGACAATGGCGGAATCATCCGCTTAAAACTTTCATTAATTCTCAGCTTATAAATACATCGTTCTGGCATAGTGTTATGATTGAGCCCTGTTCACCAGAACAGATTCGGTCATATGAAACAGGGCCACTCCTTCATTAGAAATTATTTCACCATATATGCGGTATGATTGGTTATCTTGCCAGTCGTTGCAGACATTGCGCAGACTTTTCACAAGGACGCTGCTATATAACTCAAAAGACTTTCTTTTTGCGAGAGAAGCCCATGAGATATGGTGTGCCCGTGGATCAGAACGATCACTGCAAAGAATAGCAAGCGTGTGTTCTTCGGGATTTACCAACAGCAGAACATTATCGGGATTACCGATAGAGTGAAGCGTGTTTTTGTGTATTCTGATCCGGCATTTTTTTAGATCGACCAATATGGTAGGTCTTGTCAAGTTATTTTTCATGTCTCGTCACCCGCCCCTGATAGGTTGTTCTTTTGATCCATCTACCGGAGCCTCACCCGATTTGTCTTTGATACCGAAAACGGTGTAGCCGTCGAAGATATTAACTTGAAGCAGTCTGCGATGTGCTTCGACCGGCAAGCCAAACTGATTTTGCCACTCTGCCGGGAACACAGGAGTGCGTGAGGTCTTTGGCTTTTCTCCTTCATGCAAGATGCGCTGATAGATTTCTGTTGCTGTAAGATCAAAGATAAACAAATATTCATCGCCGCTTCGAATCAGCTTTCCGAGCAGTTTATATCGGTAATCCGGGTTCCATTCCATTAACTGAACGACCTTGGCAAAGAACAGATGGCAGGTAATCTGTTTTGGCTTCCGCTTCGTATTCTTGGTAGTGCACCAAAGAAATGAATCCTTCTCGTTCTCACTGCTGGGGCGGACAGCAAGTTTTTTATCTGCCGGATTTACAAGTATTTGCACATAATCTATATCTGGTAGCCGTTTCAAGCACGCGGTATTCAACGAAACCTTGCAATTATTAAAAGTGATAGAAGGTTCGTACACATGAGCAAAAAATTCTCCGCGAACCACCTGATAACCATCATAGGTAAAGGCATTGTCATGTATAGCTTCTTTGCCAGAGGCCGATACTCGTCCATTTAATGCTTTCAATACCGGATCGTTCCCGACACCGGGTAAAGAGTGCTCACTCTCCATCTCTTGGAGCCTCCCGTTCCATATCGTCGATTATCTGCTTTATTTTATGGCGGACAACCTCAGCACTGGTAATATTCAATCCGGAAGAATTACTAAACGGTTGGCTTCCATCACTGACCTTCCACATGCCGTCTCGATCAATAACCGCTAATTCCCGCGCTTGTGCGTGTCGGTAAAAGTTACTGCCAAAATTGTCTGCCCATGAGGAGGGATAAGCCATAATATTTTTTTTTTGGCCGACGGTAAACGGCTGTACATCATCGGGAAGCTGGTCATTCTTCGCTGCTTCCTCTGGACACGATACCAGAACATCCTGAGGTATGAACATCTCAGTCTCTCTCATATCGAAGATTATGAGCGCCTCGTTATCCTTTTGCCTGTGTATTCCACGCACACGATATTTGCAATTCAGTTTCCAGCCCAAAATTTCATACAGCGTTTTAATATATGCCGCACAGCTAATATTACGAGGATAATACTGATTGCTATTTACATTGGCCCACTGGACAGCATTTCTCGTCTCTTTAGTACAAGGGCGTACTGCAAAAAGGTGTTTACTTGGGTGAATCAACATATCTATGTAGAGAACTTTATCAAATTTGCGAACACACTCGGTACTGAATTGGATATTATCAGTGGAGAACGTGACACATAGTTTTCGAGCGGTATCAAAAAATTGGGAACGTGCAATTTCAAAACCGCGCAGGTCAAAATCACCTGACTTCGCCTCTACCTCGAAATAATTAGATGTCGATTCGTTTACATCATCATATATGTTGCCAGACGCGGCTCGGTAATCATCAGCATGAAAAGCAGCCCATCGAGGATTTATTGAGACAAAACCTCTTAAGGCGCCTTCAGGAATAAAGTGCAGTTCTGGCAGGATTCCTTTATTACCATATCTAGCATTGCTAATTAAACGCTGGACTGCGATGAAATCATCTCGTGAAATAATAGCTTCATGATGGTTTCGTTTTCGGTACTGATTCCGATCCTGCCTGTTTTTTTTAGATTTGTGGTTGAGGTAACTTGGCGTCCAGGTTTTACGGGCAAGGACATCACCGCAGTGTCTCTCGTTCTGAAGAACTTGCAGAATGGAGCTTGGTGACCACGTTGTATTGTTCTTTTTTGTTCGGCGCCCGAGTTTTGTGAGAGTCTCAGCGATCTGCGTGCAAGTATGCCCATAGAGATACATGAAGAAGATTAAGCGCACAGACTGGGCTTCTTCTTCGTTGATAACAAGATTGCCATCTGCGTCCTGATCGTAGCCGAGCAGTGGCGGCGTAAGGAAGATGCCTCGCCGGAAACGCATCTCAATCGAAGCATTCATAATCTCACTTTTATTATGTGATTCCTCTTGTGCCAGAGTAGAGATAAAGGTCAGGCTCATTTCGCTGTTGCTGTTAAGGGTATAGATATTTTCGGTCTCAAAGAAAATGCCGATAGACGGCTGCATTGCAGCCAACTGTCGTACGTAGCCGATACAGTCCAAAACGTTACGCGCAAAACGTGAAACACTCTTTGTTACAATCAGATCAATTTTCTTGGCTTCACAATCATTTATCATCCGAATAAATGCATCGCGGTGTTGGAGTGACGTGCCAGAGATGCCCTCATCTGCATAGATATCTACAAGTTTCCAACCAGGGTGATGACCGACAACATCAATGTAATGGTTCTTTTGTAATTCATATGAGGATGTTTGGCGAGGGTCATCGGTTGAAACACGCACATATATTGCCACACGCTTTTCCTTATTGTCTTCGTAAAAATTTTCCTGTGGCGCAGCTGGAATAACGTCAAGCTCATCTGGGTCGATACCTCTATATCGTGCACGGATACGTGCTTTTTGGCTTTCGGTATCTCTTAATTGGCTTTGGTTTTCGTTCATTGCAATTCACTCCATGATAAGGTCATTTCCCTCAATTATAGTAGGTACAAGACAAAAAGAAAAAGAACTACAGGTCAACTGTTAAACCTGTGGTTCTTTTTTTACAAATTAACTATTTTCGTAAGTGATCTTTTGGCGGTGTAGATTCTGTTCTTTATGTTCCATATCATTTTTAGAAAACGTGGAATGGACGATACCACATCACATCTTCTATTGTGTAGACTGAAAAAAAATAGTATCCACAATAGGGAGGAAAAACTTATGTCAATAAATTTCAAACTTATTGGTCGAAGACTCAAAGAATCCCGTATGCAGAAGCGAATGTCACAGGCGGAGTTGGCAGAAAAAATCGACATGTCTGTATCCTACATAAGCCATATCGAAACGGCCAAAAAACGAGCAAGCTTGGAATCGTTGGTGCGAATTGCGAATGTTCTTGGAATTACAGTAGACTGTATATTAAATGGCAATCAGACAAGCGATCCAGCGGAGTATCGGACAGATTTTGTGCAGCTTTTAGAAGGCTGTACCAGCGATGAAAAGCGGATCATGTATGAAATTGCCTTGGCGGTCAAGAAGAGTCTTTGTGACAATAAACGGATGCAACGCCAAGATGATCAACTGTAATTATATAATTGGTCTGAAAAATTTCCAATGAACTAGAGGTCAATCGCTTGTATTTCTAGAAAACAAAAATACTACACGGTTGTGATAAGTGCAGTAAAAAACTGCTTATCCACTGCTTATTTTTAAAATAATAATGAAAAATGAAATGAAATAAGCGCAAATAACGTAAAATATGAAGTATGCTCGTTGATTTATGATAAAACGCAAAGTCGCATCAAATCCTTGTAAAATAAGGATTTGTAAAGATTGGTGATAGACAAAAAAATAACGTCAATAATGCCAGTATCGCCCTCCGGAGCCGAAAGCGCAGGTTCGATTCCTGCCGGGCGCACCATAGGAAATTCAAGCCTTCTAGCGATTTCGCTAGAAGGCTTTTTTGATGAAAAAC
>JAGGAC010000097.1 GCA_017889635.1 Bacillota bacterium
GTTTTACGGTTGAACCTTTATCGTCGTAACTATTTCGGCCATGAACTTTAGCAAAATAATCGACAATGTAACCGGCATAGCGGTGCGCGTCAACCTCTGGCCCTTGATTTTCCTTGCGCTGTGCGGTTTTGATTTTATTCCAATTTGGATTGTTAGATTTAGAAAGCTGACCACTGTCAATATAGGTTTCAATAAGCGGGCCGTCTGGGTAGCGGCTTTGATCGTAGAGGACATAAGTGCCGCTATCATCACGCGAAATGTTGAGTTTACCGCCGCGGGAGTAATAGCCGATTCCCCAGGCCACAGCTTTTTTTAAGCAATGTGATGTACTATGGTATTGAACTATTTCTCCGGTTAGAGCATCAATATCATAAAGCCAGCATTCTGGGAGAGTATTATGGATTTTATATAGCTTAACCCGCCAGCATAAACGCGGGGGGGAGTTGCTGGTTAAAATAAAGAGTTCCGGTTTAGCGGAATCTAATGTAATAATTGAGTCAACGTGGCTATCGACGATAGATTGAGCTTCCGAATAACACAGCTTAGGGGCGGTATTAAGATTTAAACCGGGAATAAACTTATTAAACACAGTTTGGAGCATGCCTGATGTGGAAGAATGAAGGCTAACCATTCCTCCTTCTACCGGTACACTTTCTAATTGCTGCTGTAGACTGAGGTGAACCATACCAAAGCGATCGGCAATAACTCTATCATTCACTAATTCCTGATCGGGGTAATTTATACCAAATAGAGGATGGTATTCCGACAAAAAATTGTCCGCACTTATGAAAGGAGCATCCCTTAAAGATGATCCGCGATTAGAATCACTAAGGTTACCGCGAAGATATCCAGCTGTTTTGAGTTGATCATTCCATTCTACCCGTAAATTCTCATCCAATTGCCGTAGCCTCTGCAACAAACTTTGTTGAGTACGGCTTATATTCATAAAATTACCTCTACTATGGGTACATTTTTAGTTGGCTTAATTTTCATGAGTGTATTTAATTACCCATAGTAAATGATATGAAAAATTATCGGCAAAAGTGACATAAGAACTTAATGTAATGATAGGTAAGTATACCGCTACAGAACATGATTCGGTATTGGAGAGTAACTACTAATTTTAGATTTAATTTGATTAAGAACTAAAAGCAGGAGATTTTACTCTCCTGCTTTTAGTTCTTAATATGGAATATGCAGTTTTACTGATAGTGTTACATTTTTATTTCTGTGTAATGCCTTTGTCTTGAAGAAGATTTGCGACAAGCCCTGTCCAGCCTGTCTGGTGGCTTGCGCCAAGTCCCGCACCAATATCCCCATGGAAGTATTCATAAAATAGGATTAAATTATCCCAGCCAGGTCTAGTGAATAGCTCCTGTCCGCCATAGACTGGGCGTTGGCCGTTCGTATTTTTCCTAAAAATATTAATCAATCGATTTGATAAATCATCGCTGACTTCATTTAAAGTTTTTTGTTCCCCGGTATTAGGATAGGTTACTTTATAATCATCACCAAGATAAGCATGAAATTTCCTTAAAGCTTCAATGAGGAGATAATTAATACAAACCCATACAGGGCCTCGCCAATTGGAGTTTCCGCCCATTATTTTAACTTTGTTTGATTCGGCAGGCTCATAAGAAATATTGTAGGTATTTTGGTTGAAATAAAAATTAAAGTTGCTGTCCTTAGAGAGGGACCGGACGCCGAATTCACTTAAAAATTTAGTGCTGTCCAATACCTTTTCCAGGATCCTTCCGAGTTTATTTTTGTCAACCAATGAAATATAGCCTTCCAGACTGGAACTGCCAGTACCTTCCTTATCAAGTACATCGTCAAGATTGATAAGCGGATTTCCTTTAATAAGGTCATTTCTATTGTTAGCAAACCACTTTAAAGTGCCGTTTAAACTAAAAAATGACTCGGATTCGTATTCTTCATTCATGTTGTCATGCACTTCTTCTATGGCAAACAAGGGAACCAAGCCTACAAGAGAATAAACATCCAACCGCTCGTGGAGTGTGCCACTTTTTACCCAGTCAAAGAAAAAGCCTTTTTCATCGTCCCATAGACCAAGCTTGTTATTCATGGCACTACTGATGAAAATAAAATGTTGGAGGTATTTGCGTTGCAGATCATATTTTTGAAGTTCGTTAGCAATTTTCATCATGTTTAGGCAGAACATGGCCATCCAAGCCGTTCCATCTGCTTGTTCAAGGGAAAAGCCTTGTTCTTTGCTTTTACTTAAATCAAAAATTCGTATATTATCAAGGCCTAAAAAACCTCCGGCAAAAATATTGTTACCTTCTGAATCCACTTGATTAACCCACCAGGTAAAATTCATATTTAACTTATCAAAAATTCGTTGCAGAAATTCCTTATCCTCGTTTCCGTAAATCATTTTTTCCTGGCGGTATACATTTAGGGCTGCCCAAGCGTGCACCGGGGGGTTGATATTATTGAAATTCCATTCATATGCCGGAAGTTGGCCATTAGGATGCATGTACCACTCCATAACCATAAGCAGAAGCTGATGTTTGGCGAATTCAGGATCGATTATGCCTACAGTAACGGTATGAAATGCCAAATCCCACGCTGCAAACCATGGATATTCCCATTTGTCAGGCATCAGCAGAATGTCTGAGCAATAGAGATGCTTCCAGTTGGACATCTGATACTCTTTTTTATGAGCATCAGATGGAGGTGGTTGTTTGGGGTCACCATCTAGCCACTCATTGACAACAAAATTGTAGAACTGTTTATTCCAGAGCATGCCGGCAAATGCCTGACGCTGTATATTGTATAGCTCTTTTTCAGCGTCATTGCCATTACGGTTGAAGGGAGAAATTGCATCATAGAAGTCGTTCGCTTCTTTGATACGTTTATCAAATATGGAATCAAATCCTTTAAAAGGTTGATTTGTGTCCTCATTACAAAGTCTTAAATTTACGGTCTTAGATTGTCCGGGATTTAAGCTCAGTTCGTAATGGACGGAGGCTTTGGTCCCGTGTTTTTGGGGGTTAATGAACTTGGCAAGCTCGGCATCGGTACTATTATTTTTGTATTTACCTAAAATATAATTGTTGATACCATTTTTAAAATAGGAGCGGCCATTATTTGAACTTTTAAATGCTGCTTCATTATCTGTTTCATTTTCGGTAAATAGAATGTTATTCATATCTCCTTGGGTATACAGCCACATTTGCGAAGCAACGGTATTTTGCACAGTATTTCGTTGGATGATTTCAATTGCTCCGCCATTCTTATCAACATAGTTCAAGGTTTTTTCGAAATTGTTATTCTTGAAGAATTTAATGTTTCTGAACAATACAGTGGGTAATAGATGTAGTGTTTTTTGTTCTGGGCCACAGTTTGTAGCAGTAATTCTGATGCAAATATCTTCTACATCGTTTTTAGCATACTCAATCTGAACATCAAAATACTGATTATCGGAAAAAACTTTGGTATCAACTAACTCGAATTCAAAAGGGTTATTATTTTTTTTATGGTTTTCATTTTCGTCAAACAAATAATTATAGGGATAAATGTATGGGTATTTATAAAGGTATTTCATATAGGAGTGGGTGGGAGTATTGTCAAGATAAAAATAGTATTCTTTTACATCTTCGCCATGATTGCCTTCGTTGCCAGTCAAACCATATAGGCGTTCTTTGATGCAAGGGTCGGCACCGTTCCACATCGCCAAAGAGAAACATAGGTATTGTTGGTCATCGGATATGCCTGCGATTCCGTCTTCTCCCCAGCGATAGGCGCGGTGCAGAGCCTGATCTCTCCCGAAAGTAGCTGGATCACTACTATCTCCCCAGGACTTATCTATGGTACTGTAGTTTTCCCTGATTGTTCCCCATTGACGTTCACTTAAATAGCAACCCCATTTTCGCCAATTTTTCCCCTGTGGATCATAGTTGTTTAAGTATTTCATATACTGTGTAATTCTTTGCCGTTCTTGGGTTTTTAAAAGTTTATCGCGATTTTTGCTGTAGTAATCTTCAAGTTTTTTGTCGTTGTGGGTACTCATTTTTTCTCCTTAATTGTTTATTTTTCTACTAGGACTAGTACGCTTCTTTCATGAAGTGTATATTCAGTTTCGAGTAGGGTGCTACCATTATCAAAATTTATGTGTTGTGTCATCCAGCCATTGGTATTATCGGTATCAAGAACCCGGTACCAATATTTTCCACTTAGATTTTTAGGAAAGTGGACATTTATTTCTTGCGGACTTCTGTTATAAGCGATATAAATTGAGTCAGCTTTGTCGTTACTATTTTGAACTTTTTCAAATTGAGAGTTGATCCTGTAGGCGATAAAGTCAGTACCATCCCAATCGTTATTACTTAGTACATTGCCGTCTTCTTTATACCAGGTAATATCTTTGAGTCCGTTTGCCAAAACTGTTCCTGTAAAATAGCTGCTAGGTCTTAAAGATTCGTGGCTGTGTCGGAATTTAATCAGATTTTTGACAAATGAGAAGGTGTACAGGTTATTGTCACTTTCAATCACTTGATTAGCGGTCTTAATATCTCCGGTATTTAGATAATCTTTCATTTCGTTATATTTTTTGAAATCCAAATAGACCTCAGGGGTGTCAACTGAGACCATATTCATTTTGCCGACGCCGGGGTTATAAGGCGGAATTTCTCTAAACAGTTCATCGCCGCCGGCAAACATCGGAACTCCCGGTGAAAGCATAAGTAAAGTAAAAGCGTTACGGACCGCTTTTTTTTGTAATTCGATATCTCCGCCTTGATCCCAGCTTATCTGATCGTCGTGTTCTTTTGCTTCGTCTAAATGCCAAAAACTATTATAGGAAAATACATTTCTGAGAGAATTGCAGTCGTCGTGGGAGACAAAATAATTAATCGAGTTCCAAGGGCTTTTTTGAATAATATCGGAACCAGCCAAAACATTGGCGAGTTTCCAATTTGGTATGGGTTCTATGCCATATTTATTTATAGCGGTTTTTAAGCGATCTCTAAATTCCTGGTTCCAAACCGCCCAATCAGACGGAAATTTTTCTGTCCAAACATTATTATCAACTCCCCAAGGTTCGGCAATCAGATCCACGCCATCGCCGTTTGTGCTGGCAGACCTTGAAGGTAAGGCATTACTAATATCTTGGAAAATAGTGGTGTGAAAATTTGGCCAATAATTGTTATTCGATCCGGTAAGGCTTAAAATAGGCGCGAGATCAAATCTGAATCCGTCTACCCCCATAGCATCAGCCCAATATTTTAAGGAATCGATAATAAGGTCTTTAACAACGGCATTGTCATAATTTAGATTTCCGCCGCAGCTGCCGCGCCCTTCATATCTATGGTTTCCATCACGGAGATAATAATAACTTTGATTGTCTAGTCCGGCATAACTCAAGTAACAGGCGGCATTGAAATCTTGTAGCTCATCCTTCCAGCGGGAATCACGGGTATCGGATATGACTTGTTCAATATCCTTTTTGGATGTAGGATTTCCCTGATTATTGATCATTCGTTTTAAAAGCCCTTCTCCGGTATGGTTGTAGACCACATCCAGAAAGATCTTAATCCCTTCAGCGTGAAATGCTTTCACCATTTCTTTGAATTCTCGTGTTGGCCCTCCGGGGCTTTGGTCGGAAGAATATCTTCTGTTAGGGGAGAAATAGTTTATAGTCATATAACCCCAGTAATTGTCACCTCTAGGGTCTCCGTCATCGTTTTGTTCATTGGCAAATTCATGAACCGGCAAAAACTCAACCGCTGTTACCCCTAATTCTTTAAGATATTTGGCTTTTTTGCCTGCGCCTTTATATGTGCCCCTTTCATTTTGCGGTATTTTGTCATCCATTATAGTTAATCCACGCAGGTTTACCTCAGAGATAACATCATCCTTAAGAGACCGGTTAGGCTTTACTCCGTAGTTTGTCTGGTTTTCGTTAAGTAGAAGGATGGATTTGGGCGCGATTTTTCCGGTATCCGCATTTCGAAAAGCATCCCCGCCGTAGTACTGGTCAATATAGCTGGGGGGGTCCATATAAAGCTTAGCAATTTGTGGGTTATGGCTTAATTCTTTGGCATAGGGATCAATTAACAGTTTGTTTGGGTTAAAACGGTTGCCATTACTATCGACATCAGAGTTAAAGCCGATGTTGTTTCCTTTTTGCCAGTTGTCATGCAAATTCCAATTTGGCCCCCAAGCACGGTAACCATAATAGATATAGTCAGTCGTAATACCGGCATTTCGAAGTTCGGTTAGGGGAAATTCAATGTCCCAAATGTCACCGTGCTGCGAAAGGCTTTTGGTAAGGACTTCCTCAGCATTGTATGCTTCCTTGTAAAAATATATTTGGATTAGGCTTGCGTTTTTAGAAAACACATTAAAACTGACATTGTTGCTTTGCTGGTTATAATTAGCACCAAATTTTGTTGATATTGTAGCAGTTGATGCTGCAGTTGGTCTAGCTATTACTATTGTTTCCGGCATAAGATAAGTCTCCTTTAGTAAACTCATTATTGAAATTATAATTCCTTTATTTGTTTGGGTTATGAGTTTTTTTGCAATATGGTTTATGGAATGCTTTATTAAATTTATGCTTTTAGATTTGAAGAATGAGAGTTTCAACTAGTCTAGCTGCCTGCGGTTTGACTATTGTAAATGGTAGTTGTGAAACCAAACGAATATGGGAGTAAGATGTTAATTCAAAGGCATAATAATACTGACTTTCCATAAGAAAGGGAGACACCAAATATGCAACAAGAAACTAGGACAGAAACAGCTAATGCTGAATTTGAGTTTCATACTAAAGCTACACGGATTGAAAATGCAAGACGAAGAGAAGTAGCTAATGCTAGAATGGATCTTTCTAATCTACCTACATGTATTGAAAATGTTAGAAAGGCAGTTCTTACGAATTTTCAAGGTCCGGAGGATGCGACAGATTACGACCAATTAAGGGGAAGACTGGAAGCTGCAAAAGGTAAATTTTCGCCCCGCTATCAAGAAGTAGTGGTAGAACCATTTATTCACAAACTAGGTAAGCTGGGGCGACAGGGGTTTACGGATATACTCTTACGAGATTCAATGCGGAACAATACGGCAAGATTAATGTTGGATATCGCCCAGGCCATTTTGCAAAATGCCGAAGGATATAAGGCCTTAGCTACGGATGCCTTTCAGGAAGTAGTCAGTGACCTTTATGACGGTTTTTTAAGTGCAGAGGATCGAGGCGGGATTCATCCACCGGATTTGAGTGTAGTTCCAGCGGTTGTGAAGTGGGGCGAGCCGGATAGTGGTCCATATACGTGGCCAATAGATGCTACTTCTGCTTTGGGATTGGAGGCGGCCGTCGTAAGTGTACCTCCAATTCATGCAGAAACGGGACTGTTGGCTTGGTCGAGCATTTCACACGAAGTTTGTGGCCATGATATTTTGCATGCTGATATTGGCTTGATAAATCAATTAGCGGAAGCTGTAAAAGCAGCATTGCATGAGAAAAACATTGATTATGGTTTGCCAGAATATTGGTCGTCGCGAATTGATGAGACCGCGTCAGATGTTTTAGGTGTTCTTAACTTAGGGCCTGCTGCGGCTATAGGTCTTGTTGGATATTTCCGGGGGATGAATGCAGCTTTTACAGGTAAAGCACAGCTAAGAAATAATGGCCCGGCACAGGACCCTCATCCTGCTGATATCCTAAGGGGTTATTTAGGGGCGTATTCGACAGGGCTTCTTGTTTTTGAGCAAGCGGGAGAATGGGAGAAGGTCATTGAAGCCGAAACAGATAAAGACCTGACCTCGATTCGGTTAGCGGGAACCATGGTTAATACTGATATTGCAAAACAATCCGCAAGAATTGTTGCCAATGCGATTATGAAAACAAAACTTAAAAGTCTTGAAAATCATAGCCTAGATCAAATTCAAAACTGGAGAGACAGGGACGAAAGTATTTCTGCCTTTCTGCGCACATTGTTAAGAACTACTGGTTCATTAACTGAAGAATATAAAACAGGCTTTTATGCCGCACATGTGGTTGCTGCCGCCATTACTGAAGCGCTTTCTCAAGATGTAGATATCGATGTCGTTTTTAATAGAATGATTACCTTATTGAAAGTTATGCACGATACTAATCCTGCTTGGGGGCCGTTGTTTATAAATCATTCCGGAGACATTGTACGGCACTTGGTTTATTATCCAAGCGATGAGTCAACCATCGTTTTGCATTGATCTGTGTTTGTTATAAGTTGCGGAATGTTGATTTTAATGTATTTAAATATTTTTGCTGAGCTTGTTCAGGTGTTTCGAAATGAGCATCTTGGATAAGCTCTTTTTCTACTTATAAATTGTCACCAAATGTAACGTAATATCTACTATGTGGGGTTCTGAGATAGTGTCAAGAGAAGTTCGCAAAAACCATCGATCCTCCGAAAAGGTTAAGCAGTCTTTGCTAATTGCAGTTGAATCTCAGTAATAATTTTTGGATTA
>JAGGAC010000025.1 GCA_017889635.1 Bacillota bacterium
GGATTCGTATTAAAAGTCAGCAATAATACATTCCGGAGAGGAGGGGTGAAAATCCTAAGATAACTTTTTGCCAGAAGCAATAAATGAAAAAGCATTTGCGATTCGCTATTGTGTAGGTTATTGGGCAGGAAAAACAGGTTAAAGATATATCCCAAAATCAAAGGAGGAGAAAATATGAGTACAACCAACCTTCAGGTTGAGACAACTACGGCTAATAGCTATAGATGGGTGATACTCGCTCTGGCGACTTTAAGTTTTCTGTTTACTTTTATGTCAAGATTTAGCTGGCCGCCTTTAATTCCGGTGGTAGGACCAGTATTCCATATGACCGCTGCTGAAGCCGGATCTTTTATGACCGCCTTCTATTTTGGCTATGTTATAACCCAGATCCCCGCAGGTATTCTAGCTGATAGACTTGGCTCACGGTTTATTTTGGCAGGAAGCCTTATCATACCTGGAATTATGCTTATTGCGATGGGACATATGGTTACATATAGCCAGGGTTTCTGGTTTAGGTTTGTTATGGGCCTCGGCGCTGGAGCGGACATGGCGGCTGCCTCCCGGGCTTTGACGGAGTGGTTTTCGACAAGAGAACGGGTAGTGGCTTGGGGTATTCTTATGGCTTCCCCAACGGCTGGACTAATGTTGCCTAACTGGGTAGTACCTGCGCTCACCAAAGGATTTGGCTGGCAGGGTGTTTTTGAGATTTTTGGTGTTACGGCCATAGTTATCGGCATCTTGGTAGCGCTTTTTGTACGCGTTTCTGCTACAAGTGTGGTAAGCGGCGGCAATCCATTTGGCGGACTCAAGGTTGTTTTTACCAGCAAAAATCTGATTCTGCTTGCTCTCGCAGGATTTTGCCTGATGTGGGCACAAATAGGTTTGGCTACTTGGGCCAATGCCTATTTTCATAGAATAGGTTTCAGTGTTGCGGCATCAGGGACGATCATGGTCGTTTATGGTATCGGCGGAATTTTGGCGCCGTTAACATCCCCATTTTGGATAAAAAGGTTGGGACAGATGAGAAAATTGATTTTCTGGGCGTTTCTCATACAGATTCCTCTCACAATTTGGTTCGGTACCATTCAATCGTATGAATATTTAATGACCATGGGATTTTTCCTGGGCTATGTTACTTATCTCGTCAATTCACCGCTTAATATATTGATTACCGATGTCGCCGGCAAGGCATGGGCGGCGACGGCGATTGGTTCCACCAATTTTATCTTTCAGTTTGCTTCAATGATTTGTCCGCTAATTGTTGGGCTTTCCATAGATTTTACGGGAACATTCTCTGCTTCATGGTACATTATTGCGTTAGGTTCATTAGTGGGCATGATTTTGATTTCATGTGTGAAGATGGAAGAAACTGCTGTCTGATTTTAGATAGGAGGTTTAATTGATGATTAAGGTTACAGATTTTCGTTCTAGTTTGGAGTTGTTAAAGTCAATACCGGGGCAATTGATTGAGACGGATGAACCTGTACATCCGCATGCGGAGTTGTCTGGGGCTTATCGTTATGTTGGTGCCGGCGGAACTGTGAAGCGTCCCACACGCATTGGTCCCGCCATGATTTTTAATAACGTTGTGGGGCATGAAGGAGCACGAGTGGTGATTGGATTACTGGCCAGTCGTGAGAGGGTAGGTTATCTGCTGGAGGCACAACCGGATAAACTTGGCCATTTATTAAAAGATGCGGTGAAAGATCCGGTCGCCCCCGTTGTTGTGTCCAATGATAAGGCTGTTTGCCAGGAAGTTGTTCATTATGCTGACGCTCCTGACTTTGATTTGCGAAAAATAGTTCCCGCCCCAACTAACACTGAGGAAGACGCTGGTCCGTACATTACTATGGGGATGTGCTATGCGTCTGATATTGAGACCGGAGTCTCAGATGTGACGATTCACCGACTTTGCATACAGAGCAGGGATGAACTTTCTATGTGGATTACTCCGGGAGCCAGACACCTTGGAACTTTTTTTGAGAAGGCGGAAGCGATGGGAAAATCATTGCCAATCTCCATCAGCATAGGGGTTGACCCGGCCATCGAAATCGGTTCGTGTTTTGAAGCGCCTACTACACCTGTGGGTTATAATGAGCTTAGTGTAGCGGGAGCCATTAGAAAACGTCCGGTTGAGCTGGTTCAATGTTTAACCATTAATGAAAAGGCTATTGCTAATGCCGAATATGTCATTGAAGGAGAGATAATGGCGGGGACTCGGGTGAGGGAAGATAAAAATACAAATACCGGTAAAGCGATGCCTGAATTTCCCGGCTATACAGGACATGCACCTGCGGCTATACCTGTTATCAAAGTTAAGGCGGTGACGCATCGCAAAAATCCGATAATGCAAACAGTTATTGGACCCAGTGAAGAACATGTCAGTATGGCGGGCATTCCGACAGAGGCCAGTATTTTAGAAATGGTGGATAAGGCTATGCCTGGCCGCCTATTGAATGTATATGCACATTCAGCAGGCGGCGGAAAATATATGGCGGTTTTGCAGTTTAAAAAGAGTGTGCCCAGTGATGAAGGTCGGCAAAGACAAGCTGCTTTATTAGCTTTCTCGGCATTTTCCGAACTTAAACATGTGGTATTAGTTGACGAAGATGTAGATCCATTTGACAGTAATGATGTATTGTGGGCGCTAAATACCCGTTATCAGGGTGATGTAGATACAATTTTTATACCGGGTGTACGTTGTCATCCGTTAGACCCTTCGGAGATGCCTGCTTACAGCCCGATGATTCGGGACCGAGGCATTTCCTGTAAGGTAATTTTTGATTGCACAGTACCGTTTAACTTGAAAGATCAGTTTGTCAGGTCGAAATTTAAAGAAGTGGATCCAAGCCGTTTTGCGCCGGATTTATTTAAGAAAAAGTAACAGGATGTATGCGTCTTGAAGCAATGATTTTTTTGCAAGGAAATAATGTATCGGTAGAAGAGACCGTCTAAAAAGCATAAAGCTCTAGACGGTTTCGTTTTTGGGGGTTGCGTCAGCCGGATTATTTTTTGGTTATTATATCTAAAAGGAAAAAAGAGTTGACAATCATACCAATCCACCATATATTTAAATAAACGCTTATAATGAAATAAGAAAAAGTTTAGATAAACATTTTCTTATTTCATTATGCGATGAACTTATAAAAAAGGTTGGCGATTCCTATGGTATTTTCCTAAGGAAGGGAGGATGGATGTCTCGGACGACTTGAGAATGTTACAGCTAGGTATAATGGGTTAAAACAAGTGAGAAAAGGAGCTGTAGTGATGAAGAACTGGAGTAAGGCTAAGTTAGCGCTTGCGATGCTTCTAATTGCGAGTTTAGTTGTGCTAAGCGGATGCGGTAGCCAAGCGCAGACGGCGAAACCTTCGAGAGACTATATACTGATTGGGCGTGTCAATCCGACGACTGGACCATTGGCTTCTTTTGGGGCTGGAACACCATTTGTTGAAGAAAAGGCTATCGAAGCCATCAACAAGGAGGGGGGCATTTACATAGCTGAATATGGCAAAAAACTGCCCGTCAAACTTGTTGTTGTCGACTCTGAAAGTAATCCAACAAAAGCAGCCGAGGCAGCCAATAAGTTAATTGTTCAGGATAAGGTAGATATACTGACCGCCGCTCATACCCCTGACACTGTCAACCCGGTTTCTGCGGCGGCGGAACGTTATAAAATCCCTTGTATAACGGTTGACTCAGCGGACTGGGTAAACGGAGGAGGCCCGCACGCTTGGGCGTTCCATGCCTTCTGGGCAGTTCCTTCTATGCTAGAAACTCAAATTGACATGTGGGATATGCTCTCCAGCAATAAAAAAGTAGGTTTTTTATATGGAACCGATCCGGATGGGGTCGTGATGTCTAAGACGATGAAAGAGAAGGTGGAAGCCCGAGGTTATACCGTTGTTGACCCTGGTCGTTTCCCATCCGATATTAAGGATTTTACCTCGATCATCAATCAATTTAAGCAAGAAAATGTCGATATTGTTGTCGGGGTAATGACCCCGCCTGATTTTTCTACCGCACTTCGGCAAATGCATCAACAGGGCTATGTGCCCAAGGTACTTACAATGGCTAAGGCCATTCTTTTCCCTGCTGATGTAGCCGCTTTGGGAGACGATTTGGGTATGGGTCTCACTAGTGAAATCTGGTGGAGTCCTAAATTTCCTTATAAGTCTTCGCTTACCGGGCAGACGGCAGCCGAACTAGGTAAAATGTGGAGTGACTCCTTTAAGGCACAGGCTCCGGCCTCGGTGGGCTACAAACATGCCTCAGTTGAGATTGTGATTGACGTGCTAAAACGTGCTCAGTCACTAGACAAGGAAAAGATCAGGCAGGCAATTAAGGAGACGAATCTGGATACTATAATCGGACATATTCAGTTTAACGACCAGAATTTTGCTGAGACCATGGTTGTCGGCGGTCAATGGGTTAAGGGTAAAGAGTGGCCGTGGGAGTTGAATATCATTACCAATAAAAAAGCTCCGGCAGTACCTCTTTCTCCGGAAAAAATATTTTATCTTCCGGGAACAACACAGTAAAAGTAAAATAAGGAGGCTATCACACTAAAATAAAAATAGTGTGATAGCCTCCTTATTTAAAACCTTTTGGTAAGATTAATTGTTTTTGGGTTTGAACTGACTACTATGGACGGCAGCTACCTCGTGCCGCATTTCCGAGCGGAGACGCAGGGCCTTAAGGGCGCTAAGGGTGTCGAGCTGGGTTGTGAAGATTGGAATCGCGGGGTTGAGATTGGTTTTCTTCCAGGCAATCATAACATCAAAAGACCGGCTGGGCGTATTCAGTCCAATGATTCTTACATCCCGCCCGGCGATTTCACGGCAGGTGCCTGGGACAATAGAAATGGCAAGGCCGGATTCGACCATGAACAGGATAGCTGCCATTTCCCAGGCCAGGCTGACGATATTGGGCATAAAACCGCGCTCAGCGCAAAGCATGACGGTAAGGTCGTGCAGCAGATAGTCAGTATTCCGGTGAAAAGTGACGAAGCGTTCATGGGCCAACTGCGCAACGTCTACTGTATCCTCGCCAGCCAGGCGATGGTTTCGGTGTACTGCCACGCCCCAAACGTCGGTAAAAAGGTTTTTCCCGACAAGCTCGGGAAAGGCGTCAAAACCGTAGGTCATAGTAAACGCTAGATCGATGTCTTCTCGCATTAAAGCTTTGTTAACTTCGCCCCAATTGTAGTGCTGCAGGATGAGCTCGATATTCGGATAGGCTTGCCCGAATTCCCGGATTCCTTGAGGAAGGAAATTCTCTTCGATACCGCCTAAGAAACCGACTTTGAGACAGCCTATCTGGCCGCGGGCCGCTAGCTGAGCTTTCCTGGCGGCCTCTTCGGCCTTTGCAACGATCGTATAGGCTTCTTTCAAATAGACTTTGCCGGCTGGTGTTAACTCGAGCGGACGCTTATTGCGAATTACTAATTGGGCTTCAACTTGTTTTTCAAGCTCGGATATCTGCTGGCTGATCGCAGACTGGGATACGCCCATTATTGTCGCTGCTTCCGAAAAATTAAGATTTTCGCCAACGGCGATAAAGTACTTTAATTTTTGAATATCCATGATTCCTCCTGTTGTTTTCCGCAGGTCAATTACTATTAGTATAGCTATTTTAGCTTGAATCGTCCAGACTGCAGAGACTGGACGGCTCTCTTTTTGTTGTCGCTAAAAAACAATTAATTATAATAATTTGTTTATATAATATTATGATTTTTTATAAGCGTTTAGGTAGTGGAGGAGTAATATTGATAACAATGAATTATAAATCCGCGTAATTGCTGGGGCTATCGGTGAACAGTAAAATAATTTCAAAATTTTCGAAGAAAATAGAGGATATTAGAAATTATAATAGTATTATTAGTAATGGCAACGTTATCAGATTTATCAGTTTTATTACGCTGTTAGTATTGCGGCATTAGTATGCTACTGCTGAATTAGCAAAGGTTGCACTCTCGAGTAGTTTTTGGCAATAACCGAATAACGCATTTAGAGGTTGCTTTGTATCTAAATTTGCTCAGGGCGGTTCCGTATTTACTTAAAAGGGGGCGAGCGTAGGATAACTTCAAAAAGGCCGAATAATTGAATGAAGGAGAGGTTGGGGTCGGTATGTGGGGTCCGTTGATTATTGCCGTTGGGTATTTTGTTGTTCTTATTGGTTTGGCAAATTACTTTTTGCACAGCCGGATAAAGAACATAGTCGATTTTTCTATGGCTGGGAGGTCGCTTAATTGGGGGTTGGTTACGCTGGCTTTGGCGCTTATCCCCCATGGTTCCGGGCATACTATGTCGCTTTGGGAGTCGTCGTCGGTTTTAGGGGCTGCGGTTCTTTGGTGGCCGATCATCGTCGGCGGGGCCTTCATTCCAATAATAATGTTTTGGACCGGGCCATGGATGCGCAAACTGCGGGTGGAAACGATTCCTGAGGCTATGGGGCAACTTTATGGCGATAATATGCGCTCTTTGCATTGTGTGATCCAGATAGCCACCTGGACCGCTATTGCCATGGCTGAAACACTGGCTACGGCAGGAGCTATTTATGGATTGAGCGGTGGGATTCTTTCTTACAATCCGGGTTGTATCATTTTGGCATTTTTGCTGATGATCAGCTACATTATCTTCGGCGGTGTGCTTGAATTGGTATGGGTCAGCGTGGTCAATGTAGTTGTCATGACTGTCGGCTCATATTTGGCTCTGTTTTTCCTCGGCGGCTGGCTTGTCTCCAATGCAGCAGGCTGGGAGGGGGTCCTTAATACTTACGCCCAGGTGGACCAGCTATGGAAGTTTGATCTGTTTAACTTTTCGCCGGAAATCGTATTTACGGTAATCATTCCGGTCGCTGTACTGCATATAGCTGCGGGTGGTGTAGCACAGGGAATGTATATCCCCCTTCTTTCTGCAAGAACGGACGAAGACTGCCGAAAAGGCTTCTGGATTTGCAGCCTGACTAACGTTGTTACTTGCTTTCCGTGGGTTATCATTGCATTAGTTGGGATGTCTATTCCTGCCTTTGCTGCGATAGGTCCGAAACTTATTGTCATGGAAGTAGCTCTTAAGACTATGCCACAATGGGTATATGCCCTGCTGATGGTTAGTTTGCTCACCTCGGTTCTTTCGACCGGCAGCGCTATTATCATGGGGAACTCCACCGTGTTTATCAATGATATTATTAAGCGGGTGATCAAGCCGGATATGTCTGATGCAACCAGGCTTAAGCTGATGCGGCCGGTCATTACGCTATGCGGCTTGCTCGCCGCTGTACCGGCGCTCTTCGCTCCTATTCTGTTTCCTGTCTTCTTGTGGGCATTCTCCTTCGGCATCCCCTTATTTATGATCATGCTGTTTGGTTTGGTTTGGAAGACCAGCCGGACTGCAGCCTGGATCACCATTATCGTTACCTATATCGTGAATTTCTGGTGGACATTTGCTACTCCAGCTTGGGCTTCGCCTCCGTGGTCGCTTAACATGTATCCGGTAACCGTGTGTTCTATCGTGCTGGGGGTTGTACTGTTCGCCATTCTGCCTGGTGAACCCGGTCTGCTCCGGAGAATGAAGGCGGCCGAGGTTTCTTCCGGTGTGAATAGTCCTGCTATGTAGAGGCGAACGCAAGCTTGTCAGGAGGGATAAGAAATGTGGGTTTTAAAGTTATTCGCCCAGGAACTCATCTTGACCCTGGTCTTAGGTTTCGTTCTATACGGGTTTTGGCGTCTGGCCAATCCCGGGAAAAAGTGGTAAGGATGGAGGAAAAGTAAAATGGGGGTTGATGTTGGAGTTGCCGCTTATCTATGCGGGATAATGATTGTTCTTGCTCTTGTTTGCGCTATCGGTCAAATGCACCAAAAAGCGAAACAGAGATAGATGCCAAGGTTTAAGCACTAGCATCAGACGCTTGTTTGCAAAAAAAATATTTAAGGGGGTACAAATATGGGAAAAGCGATTCGTATGACAAATTCATCTACCGGAGGTCCTGTTTTCGTTTATGTAAAAGACGGAAAAATCGTTAGAATGACTCCAATGGATTTTGACGAGACAGATGCAAAATCATGGGAGATCAAAGCAAGAGGCCGGACCTTTACGCCACCCCGTAAAACAACGATAGCCCCTTTTACTGCTGGCCAGAAATCGATGATATATTCCGATAAAAGAGTTTTGTACCCAATGAAGCGTGTTGATTTTGACCCTGATGGCGAGAGAAATATTCAAAATCGCGGCATTTCCGG
Organism: Bacillota bacterium; assembly: GCA_017889635.1. Lineage (GTDB taxonomy): Bacteria > Bacillota > Negativicutes > Sporomusales > CTSoil-080 > CTSoil-080. The sequence goes on from JAGGAC010000025.1 coordinate 8,238, forward strand.
TTACGAGCGGATTAGTTGGGAAGAAGCTACCGATCTGCTTGTTAAGGAAGTCGACAGAATCAGAAATACGTATGGACCTTCCGCCATTCTTTCCACCCCCAGTTCTCACCACTTATGGGGTAACGTCGGTTACAGACACAGCACATATTTTCGCTTCATGAATATGATGGGCTTTACTTATGCTGACCATAATCCTGACAGCTGGGAAGGCTGGCACTGGGGTGGTATGCACATGTGGGGCTTTAGCTGGCGGCTTGGCAACCCAGAGCAATATGATTTGCTCGAAGATGGTTTAAAGCATGCAGAAATGATTGTTTTCTGGTCTTCTGACCCTGAAGTTAATAGTGGTATCTATGCGGCCTTTGAGTCAACTGTTCGTCGCCAGTGGCTAAAAGATCTTGGCGTCAAAATGGTATTCATTGATCCTTTCTATAACCATACTGCTGGTCTATTCGGAGATAAGTGGTTATCGCCGAAAATCGGCACCGACCACGCACTTTCCTTTGCTATTGCCTATACTTGGCTAACTGAGGGCACTTATGATAAGGAATATGTTGCAACCCATGCCCATGGCTTCGAAGAATGGGCCGATTATGTACTTGGTAAAACCGACGGCTTACCCAAAACCTGTGAATGGGCCGAGGGTGAAACCGGTATTCCGGCGTGTGAAATCCGCGCTCTTGCTCGCGAATGGGCTAAGAAGAATACCTACCTCGCAGCCGGCGGACTTGGTGGTTGGGGTGGCGCTTGCCGTGCGTCGCACGGAATCGAATTTGCCCGCGGCATGATCGCGCTTGCTACAATGCAAGGCATGGGCAAACCGGGCTCAAATATCTGGTCCACAACCCAAGGTGTGCCGCTTGATTACGATTTTTATTTTCCTGGTTATGCCGAGGGCGGCATTTCGGGCGACTGTGAAAATTCCGCCGCCGGTTTCAAATTTGCTTGGAGAATGTTCGACGGCAAGACTACTTTCCCATCGCCGTCCAACATCAATACTTCTGCAGGTCAACACATTCCACGTCTTAAAATACCCGAATGCATCATGAACGGTAATTTTCAATGGAGCGGCAAAGGCTTTGCTGGAGGCGATATTGCGCATCAGATGCACCAATACCAGTATCCTGCGCCGGGCTATTCTCCGATTCGGATGTTCTGGAAATATGGCGGGCCGCACATGGGAACAATGACTGCCACTAACCGCTACGCAAAAATGTATAATACCGAAACCCTCGATTTCGTTGTCAGCCAGTCCATCTGGTTTGAAGGTGAAGTACCGTTTGCCGATTTGATTTTGCCGGCATGCACCAACTTTGAACGTTGGGATATTTCTGAATTTGCCAATTGCTCCGGATACATTCCCGATAACTACCAGCTTTGCAATCATCGTGTCATTTCGCTGCAGATGAAATGCATCGAGCCGCTGGGTGAGAGCAAATCTGACTACGACATTTACGCCTTGATTTCGAAGAAACTCGGTATTTACGAGATGTTTACCGAAGGTAAAGATGAGCTTGCGTGGGTTGAACAGTACTATAATGCAACAGACATGCCGAAATACATGACTTTCGACGAATTTAAGAAAAAAGGTTATTTTGTTGTTCCGGATAATCCGAACCGCAAGAAGACGGTGGCTTTGCGCTGGTTTGCTGAAAACCGCGAAAAGGATACACCGGACTGGGGGCCGCGTCTCAATAACCAAGTTGGCCGTAAGGGTTTGCAAACAACTACCGGTAAGGTTGAATTCATTGCAACAAGTATTAAACGCTTTGAAGAACAGGGATTTGTTGATGAATATCGTCCGGCAATGCATACCTACGTTCCTGCGTGGGAAAGCCACCATAGTCCGCTCGCTAAAAAGTATCCGCTGGGTATGCTTTCGCCGCATCCGCGCTTCTCCATGCATACTATGGGCGATGGCAAGGATAGCTTCATGAACGACATCAAGGACCATCGTGTTCTTATCGATGGCCACTATTACTGGATTATGCGTATGAACAGTAAAGATGCGGCGGCTCGCGGCATCAAGGACGGAGATTTGATCAGGGCGTATAACGACCGCGGTTCGGTAATTCTGTGTGTGCAGGTTGGTGAACGGGTTCAGCCTGGCACCGTACATTCGTATGAATCATCCGCCGAGTACAATCCGATTGGGAAACCAGGCAAGTCGGCTGACCGCGGCGGCTGCGTCAACATTTTGACACCTGACCGGTACATGTCCAAATATGCCTGCGGTATGGCGCCTAATACTGCGCAACTTGAGGTTGAAAAGTGGAACGGCGAAATTTACGAGATTTACTAAAACGTAGCTCTTAATAGCGGGAAAAAGGAGGACTTAGTTAAATGAAACAATGGTATATGGTCATAGACGTGGCCAAATGTCATGACTGCAACAACTGTTTTATGGCCTGCAAGGATGAGCATGTTGATAATAAATGGCCCGGCTATACTGACGCTCAACCGCGTCACGGGCATCGCTGGATGAATATCGAACGCCGGGAGCGGGGGCAATATTCCAGAAATGATGTGGCATATCTTCCGATGCCTTGCCAGCACTGTGAAAATGCGCCCTGCATAAAGGCTGGGAATGGCGCGGTGGTTCGTCGTGAAGACGGAGTTGTAATAATTGATATGGAAAAGGCGAAGGGCAACAAGGAACTGGAGAAATCATGCCCGTACGGCGCTATTTACTGGAACGACGAAGTTGCTACTCCTCAGAAATGCACCATGTGTGCCCATTTGCTTGACGACGAATCGTGGGCTCCCGGTATGCCGCGGTGTGAGCATGTTTGCCCCACTGGTGCAATTACGACTTACAAACTAGAACCGACCGCGCTGGAAAAGAAAATTAAAGAAGAAGGTTTAACTGTGTACAAAGCGGAGCTGAACACCGACCCCCACGTTTTGTATAAAAACCTCTTCAAATTTACCAAGAATTTTATTACCGCAGGTGTCTTAGTGGATGGGGATTGTTTTGAAAATGCTACCGTTAATCTGAAAAGTAAGGGAGAAGTGGTAGCGACGCAAAAAACGAACTTTTTCGGTGAATTTAAGTTTGACGGCTTGGAAAATGGTGAATATGTTGTAGAAGTAGACGCCGGCGGCAAAAAAACATCCAATAATGTTATGATTACAAATCAATCGCAAAATATGGGTTTTATTAACCTATAAGTGGTAGTTTGCGTAAAGGGGGAGTTTTATTAATAAAACTTCCCCTCTTACGCAATATGTGTTGCCGAATTTGCTATAAATAGATGGCAGATTAAGGTCTGCGGAAAGGTTTATCTTTATGAAAAAAGTTGTAATTTTTAATGGTAGTCCCCGCATGGATGGAAATACGGCTACAATCTTGAATATTGTTGCCAGAGGTGTACGCGATAATGGGGCACAAGTAAAATTTTATACTCTCTTTAAAATGAAATTTATGGCGTGTCAAAGCTGTTTTGCCTGTCGAATGAATGACGATTGTATAATTAGGGATGAACTTCATGGTGCATTGCAGGAAGTAAAAACAGCGGATGGCGTTGTTGTTGGTTCGCCTATTTATATGATGCAGATGACAGGTCCGGTCAAGAACATGTATGATAGATTATTCCCGTTGACTGATTCCCAATATAATCCAAGATTCGGTACAAAGAAATTACTTACGGTGTATTCTCAGGGTATAGAAAATTCGCACATGTTTGAGTCCTACTTTGAGTATACGGCGGCGATGTTTCCGATGTTAGGATTAAAATTGATAGGCAACATCGTCTGCGTTAATGCTAATGATCCGGAGAGCGCAGAACATAATGCGGAATTGAAGATTCAAGCTTATGAAGCCGGTAAAGCTTTAACAATTTAATTAGAGGTTGCGGAAGAATTTAAGGGTAGAAACTAATGCGCCGTTTGAGCAAAGTTTGGGGTAGAGATATCTTCGTTGTTTGTCTGCTGGAGGGCGGTGGCCCGCGATTTGAGAGAAGCCGGATTAGATCGCGTGAATATAAGCCTCGATACCGTTAATCCAATTATGTTTTCTAGAATCACTACCTGTGGTCGGATTGAGGACACGCTGCTGGGTATTCAAAGCGCTTTAGATGTCGGGCTGACTCCGCTAAAACTTAATGTGGTGCTAACAGAATCATTATGCGAAACCGACTTGCAATATTTTCTTGAGCAAGTCCGCCGGTTTCCAATAGCGGTGCGGTTTATTGAATATATGCCATTAGGTGGCACCGGCATTGGCAATGGTCCTGATATTGAAACTGTAAAAGGAATGTTGAGTACCATTGTTGGTGCCAAGAAATGGCGGCCAATCGAAAATGTCAAGGGAAATGGCCCTGCCAAATATTACCAGATTCTGCCGAAAGCGAGAGGAACTTTCGGGTTTATAACTCCTATTTCAGATCATTTTTGTGGCGAATGCAACCGTCTGCGCTTGACAGCGGATGGTAAGCTGCGACCTTGTTTGTTATCAAGCAAGGAAATAGATGTAAAGACGCCGTTGCGAAATGGTGCCAGTGACCGTGAATTGGCATTGCTATTTCATGAAGCGGTCAGCGAAAAGCCGCAGGGCCACTCGCTTTGTCGAGCGAGTGGTTATCCGGATTTTAAACGAAAGATGTCCCAAATTGGCGGATAATTAGGGATGGTTCGAATGCTTAAATCGATTCAGAAAACAAGTGAGCTCGCTTTTCTATGAGATGCTTTGTGGATTGTTTATTAACAGAAAAAGATGTGCATCAGTCCTTGGAACTTGCAATAAGACTAAGGACTGGTGCACATCCAAACTATGTACATGAACTAAACAAAACACAATAGTTAAGGGTAAAATCTGCAGGAGTTTTGCTATATTGATCGCACATCAGGACGAGTGCAAATCGATCAGTACTTTGATATCTTTCATTGAACTAATTTCGCTGGTGAAGTAGGTATTGATCGTTTCTAAGGTTAGTACCCGCGAGATTATTTTGTTAATATGAGGGGAGTAGTGGCTGATGATTTTTAGTGCTTGTTCAAAGCCTCCGGTGCTGCCGATATTGGCGGATATGGTCAAGGATTTCTTCATGATCAGGCCAAAGTCAAGGGTTAGCTTTTGCTGATGGCCGATGCAAACGATTTGTCCACAGGGATTTGCTAACTCAATAATTTTTGTCAATGCGTCTGCATTTCCCGCTGCTTCCACTGCCAGGTCAAAATGCCCGGTTAACCGATTGTTGGCGTCAGAAAAATTGGCCAGTACTGTTGTTACGTTGGAAAAACCGAAAGAATCAACAACTGCTAGTTTTTCGGGGGACATGTCGGCGATGGTAATCTCGGGAATACCTTGCTCCAGGAGTCCGAGCAGAGCCATGATTCCAATGCCTCCTGCGCCGATGATTAGTGCCTGGCGAACCTTATTCAGCTTATTGGGTGGAATACGATTTATGATTGATTCCACCGCTACGGCCATCGGTTCAGTCAGCGCCAGGGCTTTTATGTCGGGCAAAACCGGGCAATGATAAAGATGCCGCTGGTTGACAATGATGTGTTGGGCACAAGCACCGTCTACCATTATTCCTTTCTTTTTTACATTAAGACAGTGGTTTTTGTTGTTAGCGTCGCAAAAACTGCAACTGCCGCAATATAAAGAACAATCGCCTGTGACTATATCACCTGGAAGCCACTTGGCGGAGGCTTCCACGCCAGCTTGGATTACTTCTCCTACCCATTCGTGCCCGATAATAAGCGGATATTTGTGGGGCGCGGTATAGGTTCCAGCATACAATTTCTTGTCAGAGCCACATAAAGCTACATAGTGGATCCGGACCAATACTTCATCAGCCGCGGGGATACCTATCGGCAAATCAATGACCTGCAATTTTTGAGGTGATTGTATTACAACTGCTTTATTTTTCATGCGAAATTTCCTCCTCTCTTAAAAATTAATGTTGGAGGAGTGTGAGATATTAGTTAGATAAGCCAGGCTTTCTCTCAGAGCCCTTTGCCAAATCTGATCATGATTATGCAGTTCAACACTGACAAAATGCTCGTAGCCGGATCGTTTTAGGCTGCCAAGTATGCGTGAAAAATCAATGTCTCCTTCGCCCGGGATTTGATGATAATGAATATTGTCTTTGATATCCTCGATATGAATATGACGAGTGTATGGCAGAGCGTTATCGATTGCTTGGTAGCAGTCTGTTTCGCTGCAGAAAACATGGCCGATATCCAGATTCAAACGGAATTGTGGCCGATTAATTTGCTTGATGAAAGCGGTTGCTGTAGCTGAAGTTCCAATGAAAAAGTCTGGCTCGGGCTCCAACACCAGGATGACATCGCCTACCTCTTTGAGCAATTGAAGAATGTTATCGTACAAGTATTCCTGTGCCTGTTCTCGGATGACGTCAGGACGGAGTTTGCCGGTATTGATGTTCAATACTGGTGCTCCCAAATAGTGGGTAAGTTCCAAGGATCGTTTGATGATGTCAATGCGTTTGTTTTGTACTGATTTATCAGGATGAATGAGCGACGGCTCATAGGGTTCGTTTCCTAAAAGATTAGGACCGCCGGCAGCCACGCAAACTATTGAAATATCGTTTGAAGCACAATAATCTCTGATTTCTTTCGCACGGGACGGAGTGGATTTCAGGGGGTGGAGATGAGTGCCATTGAGAGTCAGTTCAACTCCCTCGTAACCTGCACTCTTGATATGGTGCAGGGCTTCGAGTACATCTATCTCGCGCAAAGTAGTTGAGTTAAAACAATATTTGAACATGGGACAGTCAGCCTCCCATTTTTCTATTGATCGTTTATTTGTTGAAAATAAAATATTTACTTAGCAGAAAGAATGGTATTACGACAATATATCGAATTGCAAAGTGGCTGATTATGCTATTTTGCTGGAATAGGCATGTTTATTCTTGTATTCAGTCAATACTTTTCGTACAATCTCAGGCTCTACAAATACCTGGTAATCGCCGTCAGGATTCAAGCATTCGCCAAGTTCCTTCAATAAAACATATTTTACGCCACTGGCGGTTTTTTTGTTGTCTGCCAAAAATGATTTCATCATGTCGTCAACCGACATATGTTCCGGAATAGAGATATCCAACCCTAACTTGTTTTGGAAAAAGTAATAATGTTTATCAACCAGAGCTTGTGAAATATATCCTAGGTAATGCGAAAGTTCTGCTGCGATACACATGCCCTTGGCGACGGACAAACCATGAGGAATTTGTCCATCGGTGAAAAACTCTATGGCATGGCCAAATGTATGGCCATATTCCAGGGTCATGCCGTACCTTTTCTCAGAAGGGTCACGTTTTAATATTTTCAATTTGGATTGAATGATTTTTAGCGCAAGCTCATTCAGATCAGCTTCCGAATAAGCGGCGATATCTTCATCTAATTTTGTATCGAAATATTCAAGTAGATTGCCGTCGGAGATAAATCCATTCTTAATAGCCTCTGTGATACAGAATTTTCTACCTGAAATACTTTCCGATAACAAATATTTAGTGTCGCCAAATAGGAAAATTGGAGCGTAGTACATGCCGAATTGGTTTTTGCCGGTTTTACCGCAAATGGCTTGTTTATTGCTTAGCGTACTGTCTGTAATCCCCATTAAGGTTGTAGGCATCTCAATGTAGCGGATGCCGCGGAATATCAGTCCTGCTGCCAGACCGACGATGTTGGTAAGACAGCCGCCGCCAAAACCGATTATAATTGATCCTTTAGAAATCTGATTTTGAACTAATTTTTCGCAAAGGTTTTCGAGGTTGGAAAAATTCTTATGGTGCTCTCCGTCGGGAATGGTGACCACAATGTGCGGTATGGCGTTTTGGTCAAAAATATTGGTGAGTTCTTTGCCGTACAAGTTTAAAAGGATATCGTTGGTGACCAAAAATACTTTGTCAAAATCATACTGTTTGATAAGTTTTCCCAATTCGTGTGTAATCCTGTTGCCGAAGTAATAGGTGGGGTCGGGTGATAAATGGGTCTTGAAGTTGATCATTTTGATTTGTTGTGTCATTGGTTTCACTCCTTTAATAAAATAATGTACTCGAAAAGGTAATAAAAGTTTTTCTTATTTATAAATAAGAAAAACTTAAAATATATTTAATATTTATTATATTTAAAATTCAGAAAAGTGCAAGAACTATTTTTGGTTCTTGCACTTTGTTCTTTGTAAACTTATTTGTTGTTGTTATAAGAAATACTTATAGAAAGCGAATGGTACGAGAAAAATGTTAATATTGATAATATAAATATATAACGAATTTACTGGGATTAATGGACGATGTAAAAAAATATTTTCGAAATAATTGGAAATGTGAAGGAAATTAGAAATAATTATAGTATTATTAGAATAACGTGGTTTGCTGGAGGCGAAACTGAAAAACCGCGTGTGAGTAGACGGAGGTGTGGCAGTGAAGGCAGTACTCCAAATCCAAGATCTCAGTATATCTTTCGGTAATAATCATGTTTTAAAATCGCTAACCTTCGACGTAATGCCCAAGGAGGTTCTTGGAGTTATCGGTCCAAACGGTGCAGGTAAAACGGTGATGCTGAACATCCTGACCGGAACACTGCAGCCTACTAAAGGCAAAATATTTTTTCAGGGAGAAAATATTACCCACAAGAGCATCACAGAACGCTGTCGGATGGGAGTAGGTCGCACCTTCCAGGTTCCGCGGCCATTTGAAAAAATGACGGTATTCGAAAATGTTATAGTCGCCGGCGTTTATGGCGGTGGGCTTGTGGAGAAGGAAGCCCAGAAGAGGGCGCGAGGCATTATCGACAAGATTGGCCTGAGTCCGAAGATCAACTGGTTTGCCGGAAAGCTAGGGCTTCTCGACCGAAAACGTCTGGAAATCGGCCGAGCCCTGGCTATCAATCCGAAGATCCTGTTGTTAGACGAAGTGGCGGGAGGCCTAACCGAATCAGAAGTTGTGGAAATTCTTGGTGTTGTCCAAGCGGTTAAAAAGCAAGGTGTAAGCGTGGTATGGATCGAGCATGTTCTAAAAACGATGCGCGAAGGGACCGACCGGGTGCTGTGTTTGGCCGAAGGCCGCAATATTGTCTGCGGCTTGCCGGAAGAAGTCATGAGTTCAAAGGAAGTACTTGATACTTATTTAGGGGTTGACGAACGATGACCAACGATGGTGTGATGCTGGACATTGCAAAATTGAACGTTCATTACCATGATTTTCAGGCACTTAACGACGTTTCCCTAAAAGTCAGAAAAGGGTCGGTTGTTTCGATCATCGGCTCCAACGGGGCAGGGAAATCGACCTTGTTAAACACCATCATGGGAATCAACAAGCCGACCAGCGGTGATATTGCTTTCATGGGCCCAAGTATTGCCGGCCTGGAACCCAATAAGGTGGTAGCCCGGGGCATCTCAATGTCCCCGGAAGGCAGCAAAGTATTCGAAAAAATGACAGTGAAAGAAAACCTGCTGATGGGGGCTTATCTGCCCCATGCTCGCAGAAAAGTCAACAACAGTTTGGAGAAGGTCTACGAACTATTTCCCGTCCTGAAGGAAAAGGCCGAACAGGATGCTACCTACCTGAGCGGAGGCCAGCGGCAGATGCTCGCGATCGCCAGAGCTATCATGTCCGATCCACAACTGTTATTATGCGATGAAATTTCACTGGGGTTAGCTCCGGTAATCATCAAGGATATTTACAGGAAACTCAAGGAAGTTAACCATGCCGGATTAACTATCGTACTGGTTGAACAGGATGTCCGGCGAAGCCTAAAAAATTCCGACTACAGCTATGTCATTTTAAAAGGCAAAATCGTTATGGAGGGCAAGTCTGACGAATTGTCGGAAGAAGAAGTTGCGGATGCCTATTTTGGAGTCAACAAATATACCAGATTCTAGTGAAATGGGGGTGTGACGCCTATGCCGGAATATGCTATTATCCAGTCGATTCTTAATGGGATTTTGCTTGGAGGACTGTACGCCATCGTCGGTATAGGAATGTCGATGGTCTTCGGCATCATGGGGCTGACCAACCTGGCACATGGTGACATGATCATCCTTTCGACCTTTTTGTGCATCTTCTTTGTCACCCAACTTATCCCTAATATATTTTTGGCCCTCATTATAACCATTTTGATTATGATGGCTCTTGGATTCTTGATCCAGAATTTTCTGGTTAATCGAGTCCTTGACAAGGGTGGTGAACCAGCCCTCCTGGTAACCTTTGGGGTTTCGATCTTCATCCAAAACGTCCTTTTGATGATCTTCGGGGCCGATGCTCAGGTCGTCCATACTCAGCTGGCCGCCATAAACATCATTACCACAAAATTTTTCTCCGTCTCAGCCCTCTATCTGTTCAATTTTATTGTTGCCCTGCTGGTAATCGGAGTATTGCATTGCATTGTTTATTACACCTACTTTGGCCGATCAATCCGTGCGACCTCAGATAATGTTGTTGCCGCTGAACTGATGGGTGTAAGCACCAAAAGGATCTACTCATATACGATGTGTTTGGCTATGGTATCTGCGGCCATCGCCGGTCTTCTGATAGGCATGACTTTTATCTCATATCCTTCTACAGGTACACAGTATCTTATCATCGCCTTTGGCGTCGTTGTAATCGGAGGCATGGGCAGTCTGATCGGCACATTGTTGGGAGGCATAATCCTCGGTTTAGCCCAACTTCTCGGCGCCTATTTTTTCGGCGCAGGTTATCAAGCGTTAACCGGCTATATCGTCTTACTCATCATCCTGACGGTGAGGCCACAGGGACTTTTGGGAACGGCGATAAGAAAATGAGTAAAATACATTGCGGAGGAGGGGTACGATTACTATGGGGTCGATAAATTGGCGGCTTACATTGAAAATAAGCAGCTTGGCAGTGCTGCTGGCCATATTTTGCGCTGTGCCCCTTTGGAACAAAGAATATATTACTATGGTATTTATGCTTATCTTTCTCTACATGTCGCTTGGACATATGTGGAACCTTTTGGCTGGTTATGCCGGACTGGTCTCTTTGGGGCAGCAGATTTTCATAGGAATCGGCGGGTATTCGCTAGCGGTAATCACTGAGTTGTACCAGCTTCCCTGGGCGGTAGGGTTGGCGATAGGCGGATTGTTGGCGGTGATCTTCGCCATGGTCATATCCCAGCCGATATTCAAAATGCGCGGTGTGTACTTTACTATCGGCACATGGATTGTGGCCGAAGCACTGGGGGTATTCTTCAGCAACTGGTCATATGTGCGCTATGCCCGGGGCTTCAATATTACGGTATCTTATCGGATGTCTACTACCGAAGTGTACTATCTGGCATTGGCGGTAGGGGTGGCATCGATGGCGTTGGTGTATGTTTTACTTCGTTCAAAGTTGGGGCTGGCTCTGATGGCTATGCGCGACAACGAGTCGGCGGCTGAAACAATGGGTATCGAACTGTACAAAACCAAATTAAAGTGCTTTCTCATAGCCGCCTTTGTTACCGGTATTACCGGCGGGGTGTTGTATTTATACATTGCTTTTATCAGTCCAAGCGCCGCTTTTGGTATCGACTGGACGGTAGCGATGGTGTTCATGGTCATCATTGGCGGCATCGGCACTATAGAAGGACCAATAATCGGAGCGGTTTTCTTCGTTCTTATCAAACAGTTTCTTTACGACTATCCCGGTATCAGCCTGATTATCCTTGGCGTATTGGCGATCGTTATTATTCTGGTGGCCCCCAAAGGCATTGTAGGTACGCTGAATGACCGCTACGGCTGGGAGCTTTTGTCTCCCCGCCGTAGGGGGTAGGACTAGGATATTTTTTGACTTAGCCCAGCATAAATAAAAAAATGATGGGGCTAAGTTGCTCCCATCAGGTAGATGTAGGCTGCGTTTTGACTTTTGCTATAGCAACCACAATAATTATGTGGATTGCATTAATGAAAAAAAGTTTCTTGCAAAGTGTCACAGTTCTTGTTGGTATTTTTTACCATTACAGAGTAAGTATGAAAAGTAAGAAGGATAGGCAACAATTAGTATGGTCAGGCGCGGGACACAATCAAGCCGGACAGATCTGGGGGGAGTTTGAGCTGTTGGGTGTTGATTCTGAGCGACTTGAGAGGTTTTATGGATTCGAGTTTATCGACAAAGACAGGTACGGAAGCATTAATGCTATTCTTTTTCCAGGCCACCATAACGTCCAGATTTAGCGAACGAGGGCCAATTTTGATCAAGCAAAGACCGTGATTGGTGACTTCACGGACGAGGCCTGGCAATATTGCTATTCCGCGGCCGGATTTTACCATAAGCAAAACTGTCGCCAAGTCGTTACAGAGAGTGAAGTTTTGAGGGATAAAGCCGTTTTCCGCACAGATCTGAAGAGTATAATTATGCCAGAGATTATCGGCCTTGGGGTCGATGATTATAAAATGTTCATCAGATAAGTTGGGTATATGGATGCAGTTTTCCGAAGCTAGTCGATGGCCGCGATGCATGGCAATGCACATGGAATCAGTGAAAAGAGTTTTTGCGGCCAGTTCCGGAAAAAGGTCGAACCCGTAGTTTGTGGTGAATCCAATGTCGATTTCATCGCGTACTAAAGCCGTGTTGAGTTCTCCACAATTATATTGATGCAAACTAAAGTTAACTTGGGGGTAGGTCAGACAAAAGTCCCTGATAGCCTGTGGTAGAAATTTTTTCTCGATTCCTCCCCAGTAACCTACCCGCAGTTGGTCGATCATCCCGTTAGCGGCCGACTGAACCTTCCTGAGAGCTTCATCAAAACGGGCCACTAAAATGTAAGCTTCCTTTAACAATACTTTTCCGGCTTGCGTCAATTGACGGCTTCTGTGGATGAATAGTGATGCACCCGTTTGCTTTTCCAGTTCGGCCATCTGTTGACTGACAGCGCTTTGCGAAATACCTAGAAGGGTGGCTGCTTCCGTATAACTTGAACATTCCGCCAGAACAATAAAATAACGTAATTTTTGTATATCTTCTAATCCTCTGGGCTTTATAAGTTTAGTTTTCGACACTTTGGTCAAGTCTCATACCTCCCTTTCGGAAAACAATGTTTATAAAACTACTAACGGCTATGAATGTTGAGGCAAGCTACTTTCCGAGGAAGATGTAGGTTCACTTAATGTATGGTCAATCCTTTTTCTCTCGAATTATAGAGAAATATGCCTATCGCGCTCTGTTCCTTCGTTATAATTATGATAAAGGGGGACAGTGAGATTGGTGTTTATCAAAGAGAATTTGACGACGGGGTTATTGTGATAGCTTTCACAAGGCTTATCGGTTTGGTTAGTATCAGATCATGTAAGGGGTTGACTGTTGGATAATAGCATTGTGTTTTCCTAGTATATAGTCTGGACGGGGGGCTTGCTTAAGCTGAATATATGCAGAAAAAAACAAATGCCAAGACCATCTTATTTGGAAATGGCTTGGCAATGATTTCAAACATATGGTTGTGCATTACAAAATAGACGTAGAATATTGCACCACGTTGAAATCTTGCTCCTTTCCAAATAAGGGAAGCATAACAGTTTCCCTAAGGGAAGCATAACAGTTTCCCGTTATACCGATCGGCTAAGCACCATACCTCTTCGAGGGTTAGGTGAGGTAGCTAAGGGAGCTGCAATATTAGGTTTACAATTATAGCCTTTGCAGTATAGGCTAACAAAAATGAATTAAAATACCAAAGTAAAGATGAATATTTTATGGATTATAAACAAAAATAAACGAAAGATAACAAAAGCGAAAAAATGTTACTGTTAATAGTATAGTATAAGTTATAATATTAATGCAAGGGTATGCTAGGATTTTGGTGAATGGTAAATGGATAGGTCATGTTATTACCTCTAGGGCTAAATTAAAATGGCTTAATTAATCCGGTATGGCGCGCTTGATTTTTTTTAGTAGTGCAAATAATTGCAATGCTTCCTGGTAAGTCAAGTTGTTTGAAAAAGACGAGCAAGTTTGCCAGTAGAGGGGCATTGCCTGATTCAATAATTGGTAACCTTTGGCAGTAATATTAACATTGACCATTCGTTGATCTTCTTGGCTGATAGTTCTTGCAATAAATTGATGTTTTTCCAGCCAAACAAGTTGCTTGGTAACAGATGAACGCCGAATTCCCAGTCTTTTGGCGATTTCGGAAGGTTGCAAAGGAATGGAGCTGGTGTTGTTACTGGTCAGAATTAATAATAGATTTAACTTGCTTTCAGAAATATGGCATTGTTCTAATGAATCATTTACTGCATCTATTACATCGTCGGCCAAGCGTAGTAATAGTTGGCCTAATTCCGCTTGTATATGGGGAGGATGAATGATAGAGTTGTTTTTCATGCCCCAAATTCTCCTACCTAAATAATTAGCCTAGCTAATTAGTATTATAAAACAAATCAAGTTGTTTATCAATATTGAGAGATGCTGAGATAGGTTTGGAAAACCTATTTAAACTTTTTAATAAAAAGTGTATAGACGAAAACTTTCTTTTTTTCTATACTAGTAGTTAGCTAGGCTAATTAATGCTTTGGTAAAAGTTATATTATCGGAGAATTTTTATGGTACCTATCTCTGATAGAAGGGGATGATTGAATCTCTCGTGTATGGGTAAAACAAAATAAAGTGCCAATAGGCAGATAGCGTGGTGGGTATATGAATTATCATTTTTCGATGGATAAAATTGTATTAATTATTGTGATGGTTACTTCTTTTGTAACTCCATTTAGCGCCAGCGCCGTTACAATTGCTTTGCCGACAATTGGCGCAGAATTTCAAGCCGATGCTGTACGTTTAAGCTGGATAATCGGTGTTTTTTTGTTAGCAACGGCAGCTTGTTTGTTGCCGTTCGGACGGCTGTCGGATATCGTTGGCCGCAAAAGAGTGTTTGCTGTGGGGGTAGCTTTATTTACCCTTTCGTCTTTTTTGTCCGGTTTTTCCTGGTCAATGATGACGCTTATTCTGTTCCGCGTTGTGCAGGGGATTGCCAGCGCTATGATTTTCAGTACTGGCATGGCTATTGTTTCCCTTGTTTATCCGGCTGAAACACGCGGTAAAGCGATGGGGTATATTGCTGCTGCCGTTTATATTGGTTTATCACTAGGGCCTGTGCTCGGAGGACTTTTGAATTATTATGTGGGCTGGCGCAGTATCTTTTATTTTACAGCGTTACTCAGTGGTTTTGCGACATTGTTAACAATTTGGCAGTTAAAGGGAGAGTGGATTTCTGATAAAGGGGAAAAGTTTGATAAAATCGGTAGTTTGGGTTATATGATTGCGCTGATTTTTATGTTATATGGTTTATCAGAAATAACACGAGCCTCGTGGGCTAAATATGTTATGGGAGCAGGCGTGTGTTTATTGCTGGTGTTTCTGTACTATCAATGGACTCAAGAGTCTCCGCTATTTCCTATTCGTTTATTTTTCAACAATCAGGTTTTCGCATTTTCTAATTTGGCAGCTATGATTAATTATAGCGCAACTTTTGCTATTAGTTTTTTGCTTTCGCTTTATTTGCAGGTAATTATGGGCTATGATTCGCAAATATCCGGTATTATTTTATTAGTGCAGCCGCTTATAATGGCATTTGTTTCTCCGTTTGCTGGCTCGCTTTCAGATCGCATCGAACCGGCTATTATTTCTTCGTGTGGTATGGGGTTAAGTACTATGGGGCTGGCTTACTTCATCTTTATTACGACTGAGACTTCGTTATGGATGATTATTGCTGATTTGGCATTAATCGGTTTTGGTTTTGCGCTTTTTAGTTCTCCTAATAATAATGCTATTATGGGCAGTGTAGAGAAAAAGTTTCTTGGTGCCGCCGCTTCCGCCCTTGGTACTATGCGATTGATCGGGCAAGCTCTAAGCATGGCGATAGTGACGCTGTTGTTGTCCGGTAATGCAGGAATGAGTTCTGACGGACAGTTAGTGCAAGATTTTCATTTGGCGTTTATTATTTTTACTATTATTTGCGGGATCGGGGTATTTCCATCATTAGTTCGCGGCAAGGTAAAAGCTGTAGCATGATGTATTTGCCCTTGGACCTCAAACCAGTACCAGTTTAACAGTTCGATTTTAAATGATAAACTAATATAAAGGGGCTGTAAAATGGGTAGAGTTAATTATACGGTAGAACCATTTATCAGGGAAGGGGAAAAATATAATGAATTATAAGGAAGTACTGAAAAATGCACGTACCTGTATCGGTAGTTACTGCAAGGCATGCAATATCTGTAACGGTATTTCTTGTAAGAGCACTATTCCTGGACCAGGGGCAAAGGGCGTTGGAGACACAGCCATTCGCAACTACCAGAAATGGCAAGAAATTCGTGTCAATATGGATACACTCTGTGTGAGCAGACCAGTAGATACAAAACTCGAATTATTTGGTAAAAAATTTGAATATCCGTTCTTCGCAGGACCTGTTGGTACGGTAAATATGCACTACAGTGATAAATTTAGCGATATGACTTATAATGATATTCTAGTTTCTGCTTGCATGGAAAATGGAATAGCTGCGTTTACAGGTGACGGTACAAATCCAAAAGTCATGGAGAGTGCAACAGAGGCAATAGCCAAGGTGAATGGTTGTGGTATTCCTACTGTTAAGCCCTGGAATATTGATACAATCAAAGTGAAAATGGAATTAGTGCATAAGGCAGGTGCTTTTGCTGTTGCAATGGATATAGATGCAGCCGGATTGCCGTTTCTAAAAAACATGACACCTCCGGCTGGCGGAAAATCAGTCGACGAGCTTCGAAACATTTCTGAAATTGCAGGTGTTCCGTTTATTGTAAAGGGGATTATGAGCATAAAGGGTGCAATGAAGGCAAAAGAAGCAGGAGCAAAAGCAATTGTTGTTTCTAATCATGGGGGCAGGGTATTGGATCAGTGTCCGTCAACTGCGGAAGTACTTCCTGAAATCGCAGAGGCAGTCGGAAATGATATGAAGATTTTAGTTGATGGTGGCATTCGTTCTGGTACAGATATTTTTAAGGCTCTAGCACTTGGTGCAGACGGTGTTCTAATCTGTCGTCCGTTTGTAACAGCTGTTTATGGCGGTGAAAAGGAAGGCGTGAAGATTTATATTGAAAAATTGGCTGAAGAATTAAAGGATACGATGGCTATGTGTGGTGCTTTCAGGCTGAGCGAAATAACAAAGGATATGGTACGTAAATAACTAAGTAATAGTACAAGCATGGCGGAAAACTTAGTTATGACCAGCAGAGTCTGGTGTTTTAATTTGTTAAACAAATTTGAATGAAATCATATGAAATGGCTTTGTGGACTCCGGCAAGTCGGTGTTTGGCATAGCCTCTTTTTTATCTATATATCTGACCAGATTTGTTACTTTAAATCAAATTAACATAACTTATTCATAGTATATTCAAAAGTAATTCATAATAGCATGATATACTTATGTAAAAGGTAACGGCGGCTAAGTGGACAAAACAACGAACAAACTGACATGGATTATACATATCAGTTAGAATTATTCTATTTTGTGAATATAGCTGGTGAAACTCAAACTCATAAATAATAACCTGCGGGAGGGTACAAGTATGCCCCAATACTCGGTCTTAATTGTCGATGATGATATAAAATTGGTTAAGTTGCTGCAAACTTATTTCGAAAAGGAAGGGTTTATTACGTATTCTGCCAATGACGGGTTGGGTGCCCTGAATGTTTTACGAGAACGTAAGCCGGATATTATGGTGTTGGATTTGATGCTGCCAGGCATGGATGGGTGGGATGTTTGCCGGAAAATACGGCGGGATAATGATATACCGATTATTATGTTGACTGCTCGTGACGATGAGAGCGACCGGTTGGTAGGACTTGAGATCGGGGCGGATGATTATGTGACAAAACCATTTAGTCCTAAAGAAGTAGTGGCTAGGGCGAAGGTAGTTTTGCGTCGTGTCTATAAAGAGGTAGTGAACCGGGGATTTATCAAATCAGGTAATCTTATCATTGATCTGGAACGCCATTTAATTACGCGGGAAAAAGTGATTGTGGAACTAACGCCTACAGAGTTTAAGATATTAGAATTGTTGGCACTCAATGCCGATAAAGTGTTTAGCCGACTGCAAATTGTCGAACAAACCCAAGGCTTTGCTTTTGAAGGGTATGAAAGAACGATTGATGCTCATATCAAAAATATTCGCCGTAAGTTAGAGCTTAATCATAAGGACCCACAGTATGTCAAGACGGTATACGGGATTGGCTATAAATTCGTCGGTGGTTCCGATGAATAATAGTATTACTTACCGGATTACCGGTTTAACGTTTTTGGTGGTGGCGGTTACCGTGTTTCTGTTGATTTATTTGGCAAATGTCCAAATGACCGAGCAGTTCAAGGAATATCTAGTAGTGCAGCAGATGGAGATGAGTCATGGTGGCAGGCTGATGTATGGCGATGGTTCACCGGATGCTGCTATGATTATTATGATGGGGCCGCAAGAGCAGACTTTTTTGACAACGGTGCATAATTCGCTTATTTGGGTGGGAATGGCAATTTTGGCGGTTGGGTTGGCTGCCAGCTATATTTTAGCTCGCAGCATTACTGTGCCGCTTCGAAAACTAAGTCAGGCAGCTGAACAAATAGAACGGGGAAACTTTAATTTGACAGTACCAGTGGAGAAAAATGATGAGGTAGGGCATTTGGCGGCGATCTTTAACCGGATGGCGGATGCTTTGGCAACGAACAATAATCTGCGCCGTCAGTTTTTGGCCAATATTGCCCATGAGCTTAAAACACCGTTAGCGATTATCCAAGGGCATTTAGAGGGAATGATTGATGGGGTAATAGAACCTAGTAAAGAGCAATTTAGTTCACTTTATGAAGAAGCTGTGCGATTGAATCGTTTAATTAGAGATTTGAGGGATTTATCGTTGGCGGAAGTACGGCAATTGGCTTTGGAGAAGCACCCTACGGACATTAACTGGCTTATTGGCAGGTCGCTGACGATGTTAAAACCGCTGGCTGATGAGAAAGACCTTGAGTTTACCTGTAGGTTGGCGGAAAATGTACCGGAGATTATGGTGGATAGTGATCGAATGAGTCAGGTTTTTTATAATATCATAGTTAACGCTATACGGTACTCGCCAGTTAATGGCCGGATAATGGTAACAACGGAAATAACAGAAAGAGAAACGAAGCCCTGGATTAAAATCGCTGTAACCGATAATGGACCCGGTATTGCTGCCGAGGATGTGCCGTATGTTTTTGATCACTTTTATCGGGGAGATAAATCGCGGGATAGAAAAAGTGGAGGGACTGGCCTGGGGTTGGCTATTGTAAAACAGTTGGTGGAAATTCATGGTGGGCAGGTGACGGTTGACAGCGAACTGGGCAAGGGCTGCGTTTTTCAGGTACTAGTGCCTTTTGAACAGGAAAAATTACCCTAAAAATAGTAAAATGAGGTACAACATCTATAGCTGCGAATTTTGTTTTGGTATTCACTCGTATGTCTGCTGGTTATTTGGTGATTGACTAAAGCAGGAGAATATAATATATTTATACTATAGGGGGGTATAGTATACAGAGTTTCGGTAAAACATTTAGCTAATAAATTGAAAGAGAATGGTATTATCAATGACAGCAAATGATAATGACACCCATTATGTAGAAGAACAAAATTTTTGAGTATGATCCAACTCGAATTTGATTTGTTAACTCTGGTGTCAACGGTCCGCATTTTTGGACATGGCTACAGGATTAAGATAGGGAAATGGTTCATTTTTGAAGGAGGTGATTGATATGCCAAAAGGATCGGCTGGTAATAATACGAATTCAATCAATATTAAAATAGCAGGCATGTCCTGTGTTGCCTGTGCTGCCCGAATTGAAAAAGGATTGGCTCAATTAGCAGGTGTTAATAAGGCGGTGGTAAATTTTGCTGCTGAGCAAGCTAATGTTACTTATGAGCCAGCACAAGTTAACTTGAAAGATATTGCTACAAAAGTTGAAGACCTTGGCTATCAGATTGTTACTGATACTTCTGAGTTTAATATTTCTGGTATGAGCTGTGCAGCTTGTGCTGCCCGAGTTGAAAAGGGGTTAACCGGTCTGCCTGGTGTTTACAATGCTACCATTAATTTTGCGGCGGAAAAAGCTACAATTGAATACAACGTTAATGAATTAACAATTAGTCAGATTAAAGAAAAAGTCAAAAGACTAGGGTATGAAGCTCATAATATAGCTGATGTTAGCGAAAGTGATCAAGGGAAAAGGGTGCGGCAAGAAGAAATTCGTGGACAAAGGTTTCGACTAATATTGTCAGCAGTGCTATCATTACCGTTACTGCTATCAATGGCGATGCATTCTTTGGGAATTATGAAAGGCATTGTGGATATTTTAATGAATCCCTACGTGCAGTTTGTACTTGCTACACCGGTACAATTTATAGCTGGTTGGCCTTTTTTCCGAGGAGCTTATGCTGCGTTAAAAAATGGAAGTGCAAATATGGATGTGTTAGTTGCCATGGGAACATCTGCCGCTTATTTTTTTAGCATAGCGAATATGTTAACTGGTGTACCTCATCTATACTTTGAAACCTCGGCCATTCTTATTACTCTTATTATATTGGGTAAGTTATTGGAGGCTACAGCCAAAGGTCGTACTACCGAAGCCATTAAAGCGCTTATGGGGCTTCAGGCTAAGACGGCGCGTGTAATTCGTAATGGTCAGGAGATGGACCTGCCTATTGAAGACGTATTGGTCGGCGATGTAATCGGTGTTCGACCAGGAGAAAAAGTTCCGGTAGATGGTGAAATTATCGAAGGTACATCAACTATCGACGAGTCCATGCTTACTGGTGAAAGTATTCCGGTAGATAAAAAAGTAGGCGATCAAGTAGTGGGTGCTACAATTAATAAATTTGGTGCTTTTAAATTTCGGGCAGTTAAGGTAGGTCAAGATACTGCATTGGCGCAAATTGTCCGAATTGTTGAGAGAGCACAAGGCTCTAAAGCACCAATACAACGTTTTGCTGATGTTGTATCAGGCTATTTCGTACCTATCGTTGTAAGCCTTGCGGTTTTAACCTTTGTTGGTTGGTATTTTATTTTTGATCCAGGAAATTTTACTAGAGCTTTAATTAACTTTACTGCTGTTATGGTAATTGCTTGTCCTTGCGCTCTTGGTTTGGCAACACCGACATCAATCATGGTAGGAACCGGTAAAGGTGCTGAGAATGGGATCTTGATTAAAGGAGCGGAGCATCTTGAGAACGCCCACCGTCTGACAACCATTGTTTTAGATAAGACCGGCACGATTACCAAAGGTCAACCGGAAGTTACTGATATTGTGACACTAACCAGTCTTTCAGCTGAAGAAATATTAAGATTAGCTGCAGCTACCGAGAAAAACTCAGAACATCCACTAGCACAAGCTATTGTTAAACGTGGCCAAGAACAAGGATTAACAGTTACAAATCCTGATGAATTCGCAGCTATTCCTGGACATGGTGTAGAGGCGCGCATTAATGGGAAAAAAATTCTCGTAGGCACGCGAAAACTAATGCGGGAAAACAAAATCGAAATTGAATACACGCTTAGCGAAATTGAACGGTTGGAACGGCAAGGAAAAACAGTTATGCTCTTGGCAGTCGAAAAACAAATGGCTGGGTTGATTGCTGTGGCTGATACCGTAAAAGAGAATTCGGCTCAAACAGTAGCCGAATTACAGAAACTTGGTATTGAAGTATGGATGATAACTGGTGATAACGAGCGTGCGGCAAACGCCATTGCAAACAAAATTGGTATTAATAATGTTTTGGCAGAAGTACTGCCTGAACATAAAGCTGAAAAGGTAGCTGCCTTGAAAAGAGACGGAAAGGTCGTCGCGATGGTTGGTGATGGCATTAACGATGCTCCGGCATTGGCTACAGCCGATGTTGGGTTCGCCATTGGGACTGGGACCGACGTAGCTATTGAAGCGGCTGATATCACGTTGATACGGGGGGATTTAAGCGGGCTTGTTGCTGCTATTAAATTAAGTAAGGCTACGATGAGTAATATTAAACAGAACTTATTTTGGGCACTTATCTATAATTCAATAGGTATTCCTGTTTCCGCAGCAGGATATTTGTCGCCGTTGATTGCCGGTGCCGCAATGGCCTTTAGTTCGGTATCAGTAGTATTAAATGCACTACGCTTAAAGCATTTTAAGATTTAAGGTTGTGACGATTATATTAAATAAATTAGAGTTGTTAGATGTGAAAAATGCAATATTATATACTGCATAGGGGTATAGTATAATGGGAAAATGGTGATTTTATGTTGTCAGACAAGGAAAAAAGTGATCTTAAACTACGGTTAAAAAAAGTATCTGGTCAAATAAACGGTATCGATAAGATGTTGGATGAGGGACGTTACTGTATAGATATTATTCAGCAGATTTTGGCAGCACGGGCTGCACTAAACAAAGTCGCTTTAGTTATAATGGAGAGTCATGCTAAGAGTTGTGTAGTTAAGGCCATACAAGATGACCGTGCAGAGCAAAGTATTGATGAGTTAATGGAAGTTTTAAAACAATTTAATAAATAATTTAGTTCCTGGTGTAAAAATAAGAAGGTCAGACAAGGATAATTTGTATCCTTCGGGCTATGTGACAAATCAAGAGGTTATTATTAGTTATGACACTATGGGAACTGAAACATTAGCAGATGATATTTTATATTCTAGCAGATTCTTATGATACAGAAGATCATTTTCAGGATGGCTATGTTATAAATCCGGTACAAAAATTCTATTACATGTGGTTTGACGCCCATATGCTTTCTAAATGGCAGATAATTTATAGCGGATGAGCAACCTTCCTGACAAACTAGTGCTACAAGTATGTCAGGACCCAATAAAGTTTGGTAGGCTAGGTTGTACACATGTTCATCGTTTTCATAATGATAAATATGAGGCGGCATGACTGGAATTCTGTCGCATGAATTAATTTTTTAGTTGTAATATAAAGGCAGTTAATGCTTACTAGAAAGAGAAAGCCAGAGGCGTGAAGGATTTAATCCTTTGCGCCTCTGGCTTTGTATAGGTGCGATGTTTGTAATATCCACTCCAACCTCAAAAGTGAAGCAAATAGGAGAACCATTGATAACCGATAAACTTCTTTGCCGACAGATTTGATATGTTGACATCTAATGATTTTATTTTATAATCTAACAAGAGCAAATTAGTTTTTTAGTTTTATTGACTAATTGCTCTCTTAAAACAATTTACATTTTGCACCAATATTGAGGTCACACAGATATTGTTAAACACTTGGGCCTTTTTATTTAGTGCAATTTTTGCATCAGAATTTTATAAAGTCTAGGGTGGTTTAATGGAAAACAGACAAAACTCCAGCCAACAATCGGGCACTTTTGAGATTGCCTTCTTTAAAACAGTTGTTATTCTTACTACTATGGCAATTATTCTGGAGTTTATGGCAATATTTTGCAAAATTATTTCTCCGACTGCGATTGTAATAACTGGCATGATCACATTTATAATAGGATTATATCCAGCCATCAAATTGGGGGATCCTAAGATACATAATGGCAGTGAATGGCCACGAAATGCATTTTTGCAACTAGCTTTACTCAGTATTTTAGGCATTGTTTTAACTAATTCGTCTAAATGTAATATAGAAGAAGGCGGATACGTTATTCTCGGTCTGTATGGCTTGATTATTGCATCTGTGCTTAGCAGCATAATCTTTGTTTTGGCTCGAAAATGCAACAATCGGGTATTGCACCCAGCCCTCATTATACTTGTCAGCATCCTTAGCGCGAATTGTTTTATAATTAGTGTCAACATTATAGCAGACAGTAAGGAACCAATGGAATATTCAACAGTAATAGTTGGCAAAGATAGTTATTCGGGGAAAGGAAGCTCATCGTGGTTTTATTTAGCACCGTGCGGACCATTTACAAAGCAGCAGAAAGCATTTGTTTCAGGATGGGATTACCGGAAATATGGAAAAGGTGATAAAGTCTTTATTCAACTTCACTCTGGTTTTCTCGAAGTTAAGTGGTATACACTGAGTTTTGATAGCGAGTCACGAGGGAATCGCCAATGAACTAAAAACAAATTTTATTTTAGAGTCTGGATGCGGCGGCAAAGGCGCTTCGCATACACTTTTGAATATTGGCAGCGCTCTGGCAGTCGCCGACCATAAAGAATTTGTTGGCAGTGCTGTAGAAAGCCAATGCATCTTGATGAGCAAGACCGTCATTGGTGGCGCGGAGGTGAGAATATCAATATAATCCCCTTGGTTAATTTGAGGAAGTGTTATATTTTTTGACAAAACCGATAAGTTAGGTTATTATATAGTTAGTCGACTAATTATATAAATGGGAGGGTTCACTCTGCATCCAAATAGAAAGGAATTTCCTACACGTGAGGTTTTGCGCCGGTTTGCTGAGCAGATACCTGAAATCAATGTTTCTTCTGTAGAATTGATGTTGCAAATTTTAAAGGCTTCAAATGAGATACAATATCATATATTTGATATATTGGAGAAAAAGTACAAATTATCCGAAGGAAAACTAGAGGTAATGATTATCATGTATCTTTCTCATAAGGGAATTTCTCCATCCAGCTTAGCCGAAAGGGCAGGTGTAACAAGGGCAACAATTAGTGCTATGCTGCAACGAATGATCCGAGATGGACTTGCACATTCGTATTCAGATGCAAGCGATGGGAGAGGGAAGGTTGTTGCTCTTACGGGGAAGGGAAAGAGCTTTATGGATGAAATATTACCAGAACATTTTTTACGCACAGCTAGATTGATGGATAAGTTAAATCATGAAGAACAAACTCAATTGGTACACTTGTTGGAAAAAATAAAGTTAGATTAGCTTTTAATTAGATTTAAAAGCTTTTTTATACCAATATAATAAGTCGACTAATTATATTGCATACATTTTTTTGTAAAATGAAGGTTGGTGTAAACAGATAGTTAGTTGGCTAATTATAAGTGGCTTTGAAATTAGTTGATAAGGAGTATGAACATGGATCTAAAAAAGAAAACAGTAATTGTGGGCCTTATATTTTTTGTTTTGTTTTTTGTGGGTGGAATACTATTAGTTTTAAAAGGTCACGATGCGGTGGCACTAGCTATTGATAAAAAAGCCGGGATTTTGACGGCAGAGGAAGTGAAGCTTGCCTTTGAAAATATCGGCGGGCGGTTAGTTACTAAAGAGATACAGGAATCCCAGGAAGTAAAAAAAGGTGACATCCTGATGGTGCTTGATAGTACCGATGTGGACTTGTCGATACAACGCTTGCAGACCCAAATCAACCAAATGGATGCCAAGATTGGTCAAATGAATGGCAGTATTGCTATTGGTTATGCGAAAACCTCAACTGTTGAGGAGCAGACCTATCGGCAAATTGAACAGCAAAAAGCGGGAGTTGATTCAGCTAAAGCTACCTATGATAATCAGCAGCTAAATTATAATCGTAAGAAGGCTCTAGCTGATTCCGGAGCTGTTTCTCCGTCGGAGCTTGATAGTGCTCGA
>JAGGAC010000026.1 GCA_017889635.1 Bacillota bacterium
TTGCAGTGAAACAAAACAGGTTATTCCCAATATGACTATCAACATTAGCATTACCGAGAATCCAACCCCAATTTTCTTTCCTACAGACAACTTCATTTACTTCCCTCACTTATTATTAAGTTTGTATTATGGCAACTCGATATTCCTTCTTTGCTTTATTGCCTTAGTCTAAACCGCAATTTTTTTATCAATAATACTTATTAACTTTTCAATTTCCGGCTTGGTAATTTGCGCATAGGCACCAACAATTTCCCCTTTTAGCTTCATTTCCGGATTAATTAGTGAGGAAAAAATAACCACCGGCAAATGTTTTAGCTTGTCATTTTCTTTTATCCGTTTAGTCAAATGGTGGCCATCCATTTGCGGCATTTCAATATCGGTAATAATTAATTGAAGTTGTTCTTCAATCGGAGTTCCGGAGGAAGACAGTGCCTCGAGTTTATCCCAAGCCTGCTGCCCATTTTCAGTTGATATCGTGTTATATCCGGCGCTATGTAACGTACCAAGAATAAGCTCTCTTAACATGTGTGAGTCTTCAGCGACAAGAATGGTTTTGGTCTTACGGGTATTAAGCAATTCAGGATCAGCTTCCGGTATTACTGTCATTTTTTTGTTTATCTCGGGATTTATTTCCGCAAGAATCTTCTCAAAATCCAAGAGAACAATTAAACGATCGTTCATTTTTACGATGCCTACTACCCGATCCGAGCCAGCTATCTGCGGCGCTGGTTCCATTTGCGTCCACGATATCCGGTGAATTCTAGATACATCATCAACTTTAAAACCGGTGAAACAATCATTGATCTCAGAAACAATTATTTTATAAGAGTCTTTCTCGTCACTTGATAAACATCTCGCCAAATTTACCAGGGGAATTACTCGTCCCCGCAAGGTAAACATCCCCGCTAAATAGGGATGCGCATTTGCGATTGGGGTAACAGGAAGTGGATTTATTATCTCCCTCACCTTTGCAACATTGATTCCGTAAGAAACACTGCCTACCGAAAACTCGATGATTTCAAACTCATTCGTACCTGTTTCAAGTAAAATTCCTCTGTTATCTTCCATAAAACCCCTCGCTTATTATTTATTTACCCGTAATGATGGCCTATTGAATTTACAACAATATTCGACAACCAATTACTCATTCCTTCTAGCATTTAACCTAAACCCTCTATGTGATACACTAATTTCGTAAGAACATTTCGACATTTTTGGCTTATTTATACATCATTAATATAGACTCAAGGAGTAATCACAAGCCGATATATAGGCAATACAAGACAGCAGAGTACAATGAGATAGACAATACTACCGCCCCAGCGATTATTGTTATTCATCAGCCAGCGGCCATAGGCGAAAGCGTGAATAGCAGCCAGTATACCGATAATTACATGAATATAGAGCATTAAGCAATCACTCCTTTCTGATCGGCGTGGTTTTTCGCATAAGGCCGTCTCGCCGCAACTTGGTTTGAACGTCTAAATGGATTACAGCCTCTGGATATTTGCTATCCCAATGATAATTTTCAAGTTCCTGAACCGTGTTAAATTTCGGACGGATATAATAACCGAAGTTAACTACATCAGTCCCCAAATCCTGAGTACGCTTCAGCATACTAGTGATTTGTTCGAAAATAGTATTGGAAATCTGCTGTTCTAATAAAACCTTATAATCGCCGGCCTCATAATTGGTACCGCTTGATACACCAAGGATATCTCCTTCTAAATAGACACTAATTGTGATTGCAGGAATAGTCGATGAGATATCCACGTTAATATTGGGTTTGCGGCCAAGATGAATATTTATATCAACCTGTTTAGACGGTACAAGTGGATCTTCTAACGACATAAAGCCACGCTCTAAATCTCCCAGCAGTATGGACAGAGCCCTAGTTTCCTTATTATTAAGAAACCCGACCAGTTTATCGCCCTTAAAAACTGCTGTTCCACACATTTCAAGCGGATTACCGCTTTGTCGCGGAATTTGCTTTGCGAGATATCCTTCGCTCCTATCGTTGCCTACCGCCTCGTTGTTAGCCCGATCTTCACCGTCTAGAGGATTAAGCCCCAAAAGAACTGCATATGGGGCCCCGCTTTCGTTCTTAAGCCGCTTATAAAATTGATATATATCGGCCCGCAAAAAATAGGAGGATTCAAAATACGATTGAAGCATGCTTTCGACCCACCGTGAAGTCAGAACATCGAGATCAGGACGGTTTTTCTCTAATACTTCTTTGGCTGATCCCCGCACTATGGCGAGAAATACCGTTCCCCGATATTCCCGGTGACGCATAAACAGTCCAAAAAGGTCACCCAGTCCTTTGCGGGCCAGTTCCTCGCTGATAACAAAAATCTTAAGGTGAGAGATTCTTGGTTCTCGGGAAATAATTGATTTTAATATATTGCGTCCCTCGGTTAAAGACGGTGCGGTTAAGTTAATAAGTATTGAAGATTTTTGTGATTGACTCTGGCTATCTTTGCCTCCGGCCAAAGAATGGGGATCTGCAATTCGATAGGTTATAGAAAGCTGGTTGTTCGGAGCTGCATCTATCCCCACTGATAAAATGTAAGCAACTTCATCGGTTTCCTTGGCACCGTTACAGCCGGTGGTGATTAACGCCCAAACTGTAAATAACAGTAATGTTATTGGTCGTAGGTACATGCCTTTTTTCGCCTATCCTTTATTATTGCAGCAATAAACAATATTATTGGAAAAATTACCGCCCCCAGAAATCCCGACAAATATATTTTAGACGCTAGTTTAATGAGCGCTGTCAAATCTGGAGGAAGAAGGGAAAACTCTACTATAATGAAAGTAGCCGCTGGAATTAGCGGACGGATGGTGGAGAAATTAGCTAATCTTGATAATAGAAATATACCGGCGAACAGACAGGCCGTAATGCTTAATATCCCGACAATTACCCATATAACGATAAACAGCGATTCAATATGCTGAACATATCGGTTTAGATAAGCTACGCGGGCTATTTCATATAATGGTAGTATCTTTTCTGTTCCTACCTTCAAGCCGAATACCATAATAAATACAACAAATATAAACGAATGTAATATCGAAGCGCCGCCAACTCCAAACACGGCGGCGGCTTTTAGCGTCCGTGCCGTTTGAAATGAGGGCGCGAGAACCGCAAGAATAATAATACCGACGTTCATGCCTGATAAGCCAACGCTATTTTCCGCTACCTGGTTTAAACCGTAACCTTGCCAGGGAAATAGATAGTTAACCTCCCACAACGAATAGGACGTAAATAACAGGATAAGAATTAAGCTAACGATAAACGGCAATGCCAAATAGATTACTCGGGCAATTGTCTCAATCCCGGTATAAACAATTACTGCCGCTCCTAGACCATACCAAAGAATAGCGGTATCAAGATCAATATAGGGTAAAGCGATTAACAGCGTATTTTCGGAATATTCCCTAGTCAAAGAAAAAGCCTGAAAAAAAAATGCAAAAATATAATAAACGCCAATCACTCTTGCCGCCACTTTGCCAAAAAGTTGTTCGGTTGTCGAAACTAAATCTCCGGGGAACCGGTTAAATACGTGGGCCAGTAAAAATAGCGAACTGATAATTATCGTTCCAGATATAAAGGGCACAGCCCAAGCCAAAGAACCCATTTTTTCTAAAATAAAAGACGGAGAACTCATCAATACTGAGTTAATTGTCATGATAACAGCTAAACCGATTCCTTCGGCCGTCCCCATTCGCCCTGGTTGATATTTCATGGTTTATCCGACTTCCCTTGGTTGATTTTTTTCCATGTACGACTGATATTCGGCTGGCGTCGTTGGTCTTTAACATTTAAGGCATCAGGACGGGTATCTTGCTGAAATATCGGGCCGCGCAAAACAACATCATAACCGGCTATTGTCTTTGGCACCACTGGAGTCATATAAGGAACACCAAAAGATTTCATTTGGCAAAACAACACGGCAATCCACAAGAAGGCGGTTGCTAATCCAACAAGCCCGAAAGTAGCTGCAAAAGCTAATAGTATAAACCGGAGCAACCGAATGGCTGATGCCATTCGATAGTCGGGAATACAAAAAGAGGCCAACCCTGTACTAGCAACGATGATAACAATAATGGGACTAACGATATTGGCATAGACCGCAGCCTGACCTAGAATCAGCGCACCGACAATGCCAATAGATGACCCTAGAAAACCTGGAACTCGTATGCCTGCTTCGCGAATAAGTTCAAATGAAAATTCCATCAGTACAATTTCAAACCAAGCCGGAAAAGTCACGTTTTCTCTTGAACCGGCAATGGCCAGCAAAAGTTCGGTAGGTAAAGCATCTTGATGAAAATAAGAAATAGCAATATATATAGATGGCAGAATTATTGAGACAAATGCTCCTAATAACCGGAGTATTCTCATAAAGTTGACAACAGTTGGTTTATGGCTAAAATCCTCCGCGGAATGGAAAAAGGAAAAAAAACTAACTGGAACGATATGGACAAATGGATTACCTTCCAGCAATATTGCAATTCGCCCTTCCACCAGATGTCCTGCTACCCGGTCCGGACGTTCCGTAGATAATGATTGGGGAAATGGGATGGATGGATGGTCTTCGATAAACTGAATAAGTTCCCCGGTATCGCCCAAATAGTCTGTTGCTATTCCTTGAATCCGGCGACGGACTTCGTCTACCAGTGTCGTATTGGCAATAGAATCGATATACATAAGCGCGCAGTTAATCTGGCTGCGAGTTCCGACCTTAATGGTTTCGATGATAAGATCACTAGTACGTAACATCGAACGCACCAGTCCGGTATTTATTCGAAAATTTTCACTAAAAGCAGCCTGAGACCCTTGGACTGACTGTTCAATTTGCGACCGCTCCACTCCCCGGTGTTCCCAAGCGCCGGTACCAACAATAATCGCTTCATCAATACCGTCGAAGATAATGGCGGTAGATCCGCTGTTAACAGCCGTCTCTATGCTAGCAAAAGTATCACTACGCTTAATTTGATTACTGGGCAAACATTCCCTAACGATTTGTTCAGTAAAGTTGCCCTCATAAAGTTCACGCGAATAATTAAACAGCATTAAGGGTTGAAGCACCGAGTTATCTAAAAGTTTGCTATCAACCATCCCTTCGATAAACACCGCGAAAGCCTTAACGCGAGGATTTCCGGCAATACTAAAGTCACGAAGCATTATATCGTTATTGCGGGGCAGCTGGTAAATAGTCTCTACCGTCCGCCTATTTTCCTCGATGCTGGTCGATAAACGCTGGACTTTTGGTGCAGTAATACTTTGGTCATAACGTAAAAGAACCGGAGTTAATTGACTAAGCTGTTTGTCAAGAGCAGTAATTTCCAGTTTGATTTCGGCAGCTTCTTTGTCCCAGGTTTTCGAGCGTAACACGGTAGCTAGCTTGTCTATGAAGCCTTCAAGCCTGTGGGCATACCGCAGTAAGGACGAAAAAGCTTCTAAGGCCTTTTCCTTGTCCGGCTGTTGATTAGCAACTTTTGGGCTATCATAGGGGCGGTGTTCATCCAGGACAAAAGGAGGAGGAACAGACGGCGGCTGATAACCAAGTATATTTTTAACCGAGCGATATAGCATAAAAAAAATGTTATCAACCATGGCTGTGACCCTCGCAATATCCAGTACTAACGCTAGTATAACCTGACAACAGTATAGATATTTCTTGAGAGTATTGGACAGACGGCTTGCCTCAGTAGCATTTAACCTGAATATTAATGTTATTTAATGAAAAAACTCCTTATAATCGCTATTATAAAGAGTACCTGCATAGCTATGGTAGGAGGTTCATGGTTTGACTACAGACAAGTATCCCCAAAGCTTTGATGGCCTGCTTCAAAAGTTCGCGAAATATAAAGTAGCAATAGTTTCGTTAGCCTTGATTATTGGCTTTGTTTATGTTCAGGGATTATTCAGTCCGGTTACTGATAGTAAATTTTCATTAGCTAATCTTTTTTTAGCAACAAACAATCTGCCTATACCTTTGGATAATTATATTTCAAACGGGATGGTTTTCTTATTTTCACTTTTTTTCCAGATAGTAATTGCATACATTATTTATTTACTCTTTTCCAATGTCATAAAAAAACTTCCTGGAATTAATCCGAAACTACTAAGGAACAACGTTGACTCTTCATCTAAGAAAATCCCTGAACTATTAGCTTTCTTTCTAGCCGAAAATTCATTTTGGGTTCTTCCTGGTGTTTTTGCGGCATTTGTATATTATCTGCAAATTAACAATCTTTTTTCCCGGCCCCTAGAACGTTTTGAACTGCAACAATATACAGCCAGCCTGTCCTTTACGCTACTGTGGATAATAAATATCATCTACATTATCATAATATTGGGCAGTTTTTCACTGTCCAAACTACACCTGTCCAACTTACTAACTAATAACGTTGTAGAAAAAGACATATATAAAGTAAAAAAGGCGGCATTTATAATAGTAGTAATCCTCTCCTCAATGTTTATGGTTTACTATAACGGTTTTTTAACCTATCATATTAAAGTACAGCGAGCATTAGAAGAAAAAGGCGGTTTTGATTTTGTCAAAGTTTATTTTAAGAAAGATTCCGGTTTTTCACCACTAGGCTGTTACCGGGTGTATATGACTGATAAATACTTTATTGGCTATATAGAAAACACTAAAAAAATAATACTTTTCCCTTGTGACATAATCACTAAAGTTGAAAAATGGCATATTGCAGAGAATGCAGATAAAAAAAACAGATACATCCCTATCAGCAATTCCACTACTACTCAGGCCTTAGATGCTTTAACTCCTGAACAACAGGCCGCCACTGCGGTAGAAAATTTTTACCGATATAGAACAGGCTGGCTCTATAACGAAAGAGTCGGGGAAATTGACAGCATAAAGCTATTTACCCTTCTCAGTAAAAAACTCCAACAGGGTTCTTCTTTCAATATAGACCCCAAGCTTTTTGCCAACAGGGCAAATATGATTGACGAAAACACTCAGTCCAATATCTGGAAAGGAAAAAAACTTACGCAGTTTTGCGGTTTTGAGTTGGTGGTTCCGAACCCCCTTGATAATAATAAGTATGAGGTTAATGTCTTCGAAGTATGGAAAGATTTTGACGAATTCAGCAAATTTACAATAATAAAAGAAAACGGTGAGTGGCGTATCGATGAAATTACTGAAAATGCCAAGCCCTTTATTTTTATAGACCCATAGTGTCTGTTATTGGTGGCCTATAATTTAGCGCTGTTTTCAATGCTTTCCCAGGTCATTCTATGTCCGGTGTCACTTGTCAGAATCAATTGCCCAGCAGCCCTGGTCACAGCAGTGTACAGCCATCTGGCATTATCTCTAAAAGCATCCTGCCGGACAAATACTTGCATCCATTGACTACCTTGGCTCTTGTGAGCTGTCAAGCAATAGCCGTAGGTTGCGACTGCCACATCTTTTGATAGTTCGTTCCTACGGCTTTTTACATTTCGATCATACCATTCAGCCGGGAAAAATTTTTCTGGCGTTAAAAACTGACTGTGATATACCGAAGGCTTTTGCACTTCTGGCAGCACAACGATTTTACGCCACTCATCCTCGATTATATATGCTTTTTGTTTATAAACACCATTTGCCGTGTTATCGCGCAGTTCCACCATTTCTTCACTGATGATATCAACTTGGGAAAGAAGCAGCCGATCACCATTAACAAAAAAAGTACCATTGCCAATAACAATAAGACTATCGCCAGACCTCGGAGCATCTGTTACCCCGACTCCAAACCGGGCCGTACGGGCCTTTAGATTTAACGCCAGCCTACTGCGATTGGTGCCAACAATATAAACGCAGTCCTCAGCTGCCGCTACCGCCTGCAAAAAAGCTTGTTCCGCCTGAACAGGACTTAACACCAACACATCGTCTAAAGACTGGTTAGGGATAATGGCTTTTCGTACATTTCTAAGCGCTGTTGCCAAAACAAGTATTTTACTATTTTCCGCTTGACGTTTAACCTCAGTTAACTCAATGTCACCCTTCTTAATTATTTGCGGGTCTTCGCCAACAGGTTCCAGCTGAAAACTGTCACCGCTGAAAACCACCTTCGCCCCCGTGCCCTGAAGCCGATCAATCAAATCACGGTAAACACTGGCCGAAATCATTGAGCCTTCATCAACAACTAAAAAATCGTTGCTCGTAAATCGGACATTTGTAATCCACTCCCCACTATCTGGATCAGGCGCTCCATACAGAACCGAATGGAGGGTTCTAAACTCAGCCGGAGCCCCATCGCCAAGCTTCTCTCGCAAAACTTTTACGGCTTGATTGGTAGGAGCAGAAACAATACATGTTTTCTCTAACGCCTTGGCATAATTAATGATATTTTCCACAATAGTTGTTTTACCTGTCCCGGCGAAACCGGCAAGAATGTACTGAGAGCGGTTATTATCAGTCATAAACCGCGCTATTTCTTGAAGCGCCTGAGTTTGCTGCGCCGTGTAGTCTATCAGTACTTTTCGCAAAGTCAAAATACTCGGCAGTCCTTTATCCGACCGCTTCTTGCTGTCCCTGCGTTGTCTAGCGATAACCACTTTATCTTCCTTTTCAGCGTTTATCACAGCCTTACCACAATTAAAAAGATCATCCATTATCTCCAAGGTTTCACCCCTCATTAACCATTCAATAGTTATTTATCCGCTTCAAATTATACCAAACAGCAGTTCGATAGTAAACAACTAGTCATAGCGTATGTTTATTGGGGAAGCTTTATAAACCCGCATTTTCTGATGGAAGCAATAACCCCCTCCGTACAAAAGGCTCAGTTATATTAATTACTTTTGCGATTGACATAGTGTTAAGTATCAATTACACTGACAATATAATTAATAAACAGTAAATATTATTTGTTTGTTAAGTTTATAAGCTTACTACAGCCAATGACGCCTGTATCACTTCTTAATATGATGGACAGGCGTTATTTAATCTGTCGTCAGGGGGTATTCGCTGATAGGAAGCGTAGAGTTTGTTTTGTTGTTGCCGCAACTATGGTTTCTAATGTTTAATAGGAGGAAGGCTATTGATAAGGTTAGAAGGAATACAGAAACATTTTGGCGCTAATCATGTTTTAAAGGATATTAATCTTACGGTTGCTTCCGGTGAAAAACTCGTAGTAATCGGCCCCAGCGGCTCCGGGAAAAGCACGTTGATACGTTGTATGAATCTCTTGGAAACACCATCTGCAGGCAAAGTTATTGTTGATGGAGTAGATTTGACAGCGCCTAAAGCACCAATTGAAAAAGTACGTGAGTCAGTAGCAATGGTTTTTCAACAGTTTAACCTTTATCCGCATAAGACGGTACTGGAAAATTTGACATTGGCACCTATCTTGATTAAAAAGGTGCCGAAAGCAGAGGCCGAGAAATCCGGGTTGGCTTTTTTAGAGAAGGTTGGTCTTAAAGATAAGGCTAACTCATATCCATCGCAGTTGTCCGGCGGACAGCAGCAACGAGTGGCGATAGCGCGCGCCCTTAATATGAAACCACAAGTAATGCTGTTTGATGAGCCTACGTCCGCACTTGACCCTGAAATGATTCAGGAAGTACTTGATGTAATGGTAGATCTGGCGAAAGACGGAATTACGATGGTTGTTGTAACCCATGAAATGGGCTTTGCCAGACAGGTTGCCGACCGGGTAATATTTATGGATGAAGGCCGCATTTTAGAAGAAGGAAACCCTGATCACTTTTTTGTTAATCCGGAAAATAACCGGACCAAACTATTTTTGAGTAAAATTATCCGGGCTCATTAATCAAAAGTTAACAGGAGGGCATATTTCTATGAAACGGTTTAGTATGTTGATTTTGGGAATGTTTATCACTGCGGCGCTGCTGACTGGCTGCGGTTCGGATAAACCGTCGCAATCTTCGGGAGGTACTTCAGATCTTAACGCGATTAAAGATCGCGGCGTTTTGAAGGTTGGCGTAAAAGTAGATGTTCCGAAGTTTGGGTTTAAAGATCCGCAGACCGGCCAAATTGACGGCCTGGAAATTGATATCGCCAGAGCTATTGCCAAAAAAATCTTAGGTGATCCCAACAAAATAGAATTGCAGGCCGTAACCGCCAAAACACGTGGTCCGCTTTTAGACAATGGAGAAGTTGACCTGGATATTGCTACTTTTACAATTACCGAAGAGCGTAAACAAAGCTATAATTTTTCTGAGCCGTATTTTACTGATGGTGTTGCAATGATGGTCAAGAAAACTTCCGGCATTCAGTCAATTAATGATTTAAATGGCAAAAAGATCGGCGTTGCCCAAAGTGCTACCAGCCGAAAATCACTTCAAGAAGCAGCTGACAAAGCTGGTGTACGGGTTCAGTTCCTGGAGTTCGGTACATATCCTGAGATAAAAACTGCTCTTGATGCAGGCCGGGTTGACGTATTTTCGGTTGACGGTTCTATTTTAGCTGGTTATCTTGATGACAGTACCGTTATTTTAAATGACCGTTTTGCGCAGCAGCAATACGGCGTTGTTTCTAAAAAAGATAATACAGCTTTAGCGAACGCAATAAATGAGGCTATAACCGAAATGAAGAACAACGGTGAACTTGACAAATTGATTCAAAAGTGGGGTATTAAGTAGTGTCCGGACCATTCGCTGGTTTTAAGTGGCTTGCATTAATTCGTGACTGGTCGGTTTTTGCCGAGGGATTTGCCTATACTATTGCGGTTTCGCTGTTAGCGCTGCTGTTAGCATTGATTCTTGGTGTATTATTTGGCGTATTAGGAACTTCCCAATGGAAGCTTGGGCGAAATATTAACCGAATTTACGTTGAATTTATGCAAAATACGCCACTAGTGATACAGATATTCTTCCTTTACCATGGATTGCCTCACCTGGGAATTGTATTACCGGTGTTTTCGGTTGGCGTATTGGGAGTAGGAATATATCACGGCGCCTACATGTCAGAAGCTGTACGGGCCGGGATTCAGGCTATTCACAGAGGACAGCTGGAGGCAGCATATTCGCAGGGATTTAAGTATCAAGATGCCATGCGCCATATTATTTTACCGCAGGCTAAACGAATGGCTTTACCGCCGCTGACCAACCAAGTGGTCAGTCTTATCAAAAATACGTCGGTGCTGGCAATGGTAGCCGGAGGAGAATTGATGTATCAGGCTGATTCCTGGGCATCAACCAGCTTGTATTACGGTCCGGCATACATCGTTACCGGGCTTCTCTACCTCATTATTTGCTTGCCATTAGCACTTTACGCCAGTCGCCTGGAACGGCGCATGGAGGTGAGGGCATGATCAGTGAACTTATGAAACCTGAAATTATTGGGTTTTTAGCTGACGGGCTTCTTATAACTTTGAAGATTGCAGTGTCTTCAATCGTTTTAAGCTTGGCGTTTGGGATCGTATTCGGGGTAGCCCGTTTTTCCAAACGACCGCTAATTGCTCCCCTAGCGTCCATATATGTGGAAGCAGTACGCAATACGCCTACGCTGCTGTTTATACTTGGCTTCCGTTTT
Organism: Bacillota bacterium; assembly: GCA_017889635.1. Taxonomy (GTDB): domain Bacteria; phylum Bacillota; class Negativicutes; order Sporomusales; family CTSoil-080; genus CTSoil-080. The sequence goes on from JAGGAC010000026.1 coordinate 11,517, forward strand.
ATGACCAGCCTGCCGCCGGTACAGGCGGGAATCGCTGCAATGACTGTATTTACATCAGCCATTGTGGCAGAAATTGTGCGCGGCGGTTTAGAATCAATTCCCCGCGGACAATGGGAAGCTGCAAAATCCCAGGGACTAAACTATGTACAAACGCTTAGGTATATAGTATTGCCCCAGGCACTTAGAAACATGATTCCACCATTAATTTCGCAAGGAACAACCGTTATCAAAGATACGGCGTTTGTTTGGGCTGTAGGTATTGAGGACTTATTCGGCAAAGGTATGATTATCATGGGTAAGTATGGTACCACGGCTCAGGTGTTTACTTTATTCGGAGTTATGGCGGCTATTTATTTTGTTCTCAACTACGCACTTTCCGCTTATGCCCGGGGCTTGCAGCAAAAGTTAAGATTGCGCAGTTATTAGACTTGAGGCTGAAACTTTATAGTTTAGACTTATAATAACTTCAGGAATTTATTAAATATTAAAGGGTTGCGCTTAACGTTCAGCGTAACCCTTTAATATTTGAAGCTTTATAGCCCCGCACCTTGGCCACTATATAAAGCACCAAAGGCAGCACTACAGCCATAACCAAGACATCGGGAACATTTGTTGTCAGCATATAATTTATTTGATAGTTCGTACTGGGTAAAATTATCATCGCTGTCACAAATAAAACAAGTCCCAGTGGTAGTGTTAGCGGTCGATGGTCTTTAAAAGACAAAATCTGGACTAGCCCTTGGACAACTGCATATAAATAAATTATCATCGCATAAAAAGAACTTATCAGCCAAAACATTGCACCGACGGCTTCAAAACGAGTCAAGAAATCGCCGATATTTATCTTGGTAATTACCAAATAGGCGGGATATAATGCAGTTGAAGTTTGAACAACACCTAATACCAGCAGTGTACACAAATTGAAAAAGAAACCAAGGCTAGAGCCTACAAGACTGGCAATAATCAGTGATTTTCCGGCCTTTTGCTGATTAGTACAGAACGGAACTAGCAGTAGAAAATGCAACAGCGAACAACTCGAAATCGTTATGTATACCAGTGCGCCCTTTACAACCGGAGTTATTCCATGCTCCAATACCGGCTGAATATTTTCCCAATGAATATTCGATTTCTGCTACCTGAGCAATTGTTTCCAGCCCTAATCTTACACCGATAATTAAAATTGCGATCAATAGTATCATTATTGCCTGTTTAGGAGTTTGCGGCAAAATCTGGGTTGTAATAAATGTTGCCGTAAGCCATACATTTATGCTTACAGCGATAAATTCGGCAAAAATAAAACATAGCGTAACAGTTTTGCCGATTGGCTTTCCAAAAATAACCCCCATTAAACCAATTAAGTTTAGCTCAGAATTTAAATTTGCCACTCTGCTAAACAGCCATAATACTAATAAGCCAAGAACTATACCAACAAGTTCGGCTAGCCAGCCATCTTGTTTGGCTATGCCTGTCCAAATTCCCGGGCTGAGCACCAACCCCATTATTTGAAGAAAAATTAGTACCATAAATTGCCGGTTGCTGATTTTAAACTCTGCCATACATCTCATTCCTTACTTATTGCGAATATTATAGTTTGATAAACGCCATAATCGACTGTTGAATACTTGAAAACATTTTCAATGGCGTTGGTATGACGATAAAATTTTCGGCAATGCCAAGTATTACCCCGCTAACAAGCATGAGACAAAACACAATTTGTTCCTTTTTCATGTTTCGATTTGTTAGCATTTTTTTTTCAATAAATATGATTGCTAGTGCCACGATAATAATTACCAAACTCCATGTCATTTGTTGCTACCTCTTTATTCCCTCTAAAATTGAATTTGCTTTTAGACTTGTCCCTGTTACTCTCACCTTAACCTTGATATTCACATGCAGGCTTGGAAAAATCTCATCCCAGTTATCTCGTAAAGATTCCCAGACTCGATAATTAGTTCTATGAATAACATCGCCAAAGCCAAATATGTCACTGTTATATTGTTTTTGAGCTGTAAAAATTGCTCCCGCCAAAATATTTTCAATTTCTTTTTCCTCTTCAGCTTCGATCATTCGAATATTTTCTTCTTTCAGTAAATCAATATCGGTTGAAATGCCGTTAATAGTACCTTCTATTTCCATTTTTATATTTATCTCCGGCTGCTCTTCTGCCTCAGCGGCTGTCAAGAATACTTTGGTGCTTAAAATTTTCATTTCGACCATTCCGCCTTGCGGCAAGGTAATTACGCTGAGAAAATTCTTTCCCATGCCAGTTATATAATTGTATCCTTTACTATCTCTTTCATTTAGCCAACCAACAAGACGGTCTTTCTTAAATACCCCCAGCGGCACAATTTTAACTGTAGCAGGCATAACAACTTTTTTCAAATTGTCGGTCTTATCGCTACTATCAGTATTACCTGAAATCTCGACCCCCGCAACCACCGGAGCTTTACCTTCAGTAACCAACATGCTTATTAATTTATCAATGGTGACCACTGTAGTTGCCCCCCAAAATTCCTTGGCTAACAGCACTGAGTTAAACAGCGACTCGGCGGGAATAACTTCGGCCGGTGTCAGAACAGAAATAACCTCCTTAACAGAAGTATTCTTAGCCACAAACAGGACAAAGTCGGCTCTAATTTCAAAACGTCTTGTAATGAAATCTAAAATTGGCGCGAGGCCTTCCCTGGCCAGTTTTTCACCAAAAACCAGAACCTGCAGATGGTTGTAAACCAATTTTCGTGGACACTCAGTATACACCTTTCTGTAAGCTTCAAAAACAGTTGAACCGGTTGCAGCATAAGTTATTACCGGCGAACCAGAACCTTTATTTTTGCCGGCAATTTGTCCCGGGTTTAAGACTTGGAGCGAAACAATATAGCAGGTAGCATCTTTGTCAATCCCCAACGCGGATACTATGGCGCACTCGTCTAATTCCCTAGCGTCCCAACAACCGGTTGTAGCTATACTGATAATGATTAATAGGCTAATTAAGAACTTACGGTTCATTCCGCCTCCTCCCGGTTAAGCGGTAATCTTAAAATAGCGTCGCGCTGAGTTTTGGTAACACGCGGCGATAATGGTTCCATATAGGGAACACCCAACGAACGTAAACTGCACAGGTGAAACAGCATACCCATCAAGCCAATAAAAATACCGAAGAGACCAAAACTTGCTGCCAGCACCATAAATACAAACCGCAGAATTCGAACCGCAAACGACATATTATAGTGCGGCAAAATGAAGCTCGACATAGCAGTTAACCCAACAACAATCAGCATTCCCTCAGACACAATGCCGGCTTGTACGGCAGCCTGTCCCATTACCAAGCCCCCAACCATCGATATTGCCGAGCCAATAGCTTTAGGCATTCTGATACTTGCTTCCCGGAATATCTCAAAGATTGCTTCCAATAATAAAGCTTCAATAAAGGTAGGAAATGGAGTGCCCTCCGCCTGGGCAGCTATATTTATTAAAAGTACAGTAGGAATCATTTCATTATGAAAGGTCGTAAGGGCAATATAGAGCGCCGGCACAAATAGCGTTAGCAGGAAGGCCGTATAACGCAGCACTCTAATTAATGAGCTTATAATATAATTATTATAGTAATCCTCGCTTGCCTGAAAAAACTGCACAAAGACCGCCGGAACAATGAGTACAAACGGTGTCCCATCCACTAAAATAGCAATTCTTCCGTTCAATAGTTCCGCCGCAACTGTGTCCGGCCGCTCGGTATTTAATACTGTCGGAAAAATAGAAAAAGCGCGGTCTTGAATCAACTCTTCAATATTACCGCTTTCCAAAATGCCATCAATAGCGATTCTTTCCAGCCGTAAATTTACCTTTTTAACCAAACTGCCATCACAAATTCCCTTAACATACACGACAGCTACCGAAGTCTTGGTAACTCTACCGATAACTTTATTTTCAATCTGCAGTCTGCTGTCTTTTATTATTTTTCGAATAAGAGTCTTGTTGGTCGCTAGTTTTTCAACAAAGCCCTCTTGAGGGCCGCGCAAAACTCCCTGACTGCTTGGCGAACTGATACTCCGACCCTCGCTGCCACCTGATGACAGTGCTAGACTTTTGGATAAACCATCAAGCATTATAATGGTGTCACCGGACAAAAGCTGCTGGCATAACTTATCAAAGTCTGTTACTTCGGTAAAATTACTTCCTGACAGGTGAAGATTTTGTATATACTCAAAGACCTCCTGGTTGGCTAACAATTTATTCGACGCATCATATTGTTCCAGATCTTCTGTCAAGTCATTAATCATTTGTTGGATATAGTTTTTATCCGCTAAGCCTTGTATATAAGCGACTGCCATCGATATACTTCGATTCTTGCCACAAATAAACGACCTGATAACCCAATCACTATTCTTGTCAGCTATTTGCTTTACTTGCTCGATATTCGCAATAAGTTTTATATGTAAATCCATTATTACCAACCTCACTGGAGTCGACAGTATTCCGCGTTTACTTGACTTTATCTGCTACTTTGACTTCTCGCTTTCACAGCCTAGCCTAAAAAGCTTTGTTAGTCTACAATAAATTATATTAATCCTAACTTTCTCAATCCCCTGTGTTTTAAACTAGCCATAACTTCCCACGCTATGAAATAGTTGTCTTGATTAGTTTTTCCTTGGTTTGCAAATTGTATACTATTTCCATATGAATGAGGACTGCCCGTAGCTTTGAATAAGCAACTGGCAGTCCTCATTTTATTTAGCTCACCATTTTAAAGGCCACAACACCATTTGAAGGAATTACCATGTTGATATGCCCGCCGGAAGAAGAAAGCAAGCCGCCCATATTACCAATATCAAAGCCATTATAAACTCCGGAATCACTGTTAAATACCTCCCGCCAATTCCCATCCGGCAGACTATCGCTATATATATCATAGCCGGCTGAAAATGGCGCATCATTTAAACTGGCACAAACCAGAAATTGCTGCTGACCGTACCAGCGCCTAAAGGCAATAATTCTATTGGCATTATGAACATGAATAACCGCTTTGTTGGGAGAACGAAACGCAGCGTTTTCCTTGCTTAACTTAATAAGATCCTGATAGTACCGGTATAAAAAACGGCCATTTCCTCGTCGTTCTGCTTCAAAATTTTCTTTGTTAAAGCTAAAATCATTATAGCGGTAGTCTTTCTGGAAGCCCACCTCCTCACCCATGAAAAACATCGGTATTCCCGCTGACAACAAAGTAAGACCGCTGGCCACCCGGCACCGATTTTCGGCATAACGACGGGTTTCTCCACGCAGCGGCGCACGATTTACCGCCACCTCAATAGTTCGGCCTGACGAAGGTGAGTTACCGGCCTCGTCGTGTGATTCATGGTACACCACAGTATGTTCACCAGCATAATTAAAAGCTCCGGCGAAATAGTCCATCGCCAGCGGTCGGTTATCACCTAAGCCGGCTACCTTCATCAGCCTGGCATACTCGCTGCCGCGCTCTCCGTCACCAATAAGATGGTGATAATAATTCGAATACCATACAGCATCAAACCCCAGGCCGCCTTCAGAAGTTGGCTGAGTAACGCCCTGCCAGCCTGAATGATCTTCAGCGATCAGCATTATTTTAGGTTTTATCAGCCGCAAGGTCCGCGAAAATTCTCTGAGGAACTTCGTCCCAAAGGCTCGTACATCTTCAAGCGGTCTGCCATCAACATGCAACTTGGGATAAAGATGCATTGAGCCAGTCTGGTCAACCCGCAGACCGTCAACATGGAATTCCTGCACCAATTGAGCTGCACTGCTGATAAACATTTTTCTGACCATCTCATCCCAAAACCTTGGCGAATATCCGGTAGACTCATTATCGACATAACCGCCGTCAGGGCTAGGGTAATTAGACGGCTGCCCCTCATACCAAAAATAGATATTTTTATCATCCCTGGTCGAATCATAATGCCACTCAGCCCGTTCGCCATGATGGGCATAGTGGTTATAAACTACATCCAGCAATACAACTATTCCTCTTTGATGGCACTCCCGCACAAAATGTTTAAACTGATCTCGCCCGCCGCCGGCAAACTCCACCGCGAGGTAATGCGAAGTCGCATATCCCCAGCTGGCCCAGCCTTCAAATTCACTCATCGGCATTAACTCAATGGCATTTACCCCAAGCTCAACAAGGTAATCAATCATCTCCATTGCTTCTTTCAGTGATCCAGGAACAGGGCCAAACTGGTCATATTTGTCGTAGCCCAGCCCGCCAATATGCATTTCATATATAATTAAATCTTCCACTCTAGTTGGAATAGGGCGAGTTTGATTGAATTCATTCTGCCAAAAATCGTCTGAACTTAACCATCTTGTCTGAGGGAAGGGTTCGTCAAACAACTCGGTAACTCGTTCCGGATCAATTACCACCGAACAACTCAGCATTCCCATCAAATCATGATAAGTTCCGTCCCACTGTTCTGTTTTTGGATTTTTACGGCCTTTGCCAATTTGGCATCTCGAATATAGATCGGTTCGATAGACTATGCTGCCATCCTCCTGGGTGATTCGAAACATATACGGTGTATGGTCAAACGCCGCAAAGTTTCGGAGTTCAGGTGAGCTTCTAAGATCGCTATACCAAATGCCGGTGCTTTCATCCTTGTTTAACTTAAACTGACCTGGAGCGCTGATCATACCGGTGCCGTCATCCGCTATATATCCGCTGTCAGAGTTTCCCCTGACCATTTCCACCGCCTGGGCGTTCGGCGCCCACACCGAAAACATAATTGACGGATCAGCTGCATCAGCTAAATAATACTTGTTAGCCCCCAGCCGTCGACAATTTGTCAGAAAATATTCCTCGTTTTGTTCCCCTTGCCTCAAAACAAATTTCCGGTGTCGTAAATCCACGTTCTTATCATTTACTTCAGTAGGTATCCCCCATTGGTTAGGAATGTCCGGCCCATCAAGCAGCACCCCCCACCTAAAAGTTTTGCCAGCCTCTGAGTCATTCAAGTTTACCCTGGCCGTAAAACTAGGACTGCCGGTATACGAACGCTCTTCAGTCATCGTTACGGTTGTCCATGTATCAGAGTAGTTTCCCGATTCATCCCAGCTGCCTGTTAATCTCACATTTCTAAAAAGTTCTCCATTTAAACCTACATGATAGTTAAAAATAACACCAGCCACCAAATCTGCACCTCCGATTAATCTTATTAATCTATCTAAATTAGTTAAAATCCCCCTTAGATTCCTGGATATCAGCAGCCCTTAGTGCGGCCATAATTTTTTTGCGCCGCGCTTGATCTTCAACGCCCTCCGCGATAGCGCGCTGGGTACGGCCTGAATAATCCTCAATGTCGGTATCCGCTCCATTGTCCAGAAACCATCGTATCTGAGCAAGATATCCCTCTAATTGGTCAGGAGCAACGGTAGTAGCGCGTAGTACGGTGTCATGAAGAGCTGTTAAACCATTAGCTGTAGGCTGCTCATTCAAGGCAGCAGTAAGTGCCTGTGAACTCATGTGCCGCCCAATCTCTTGAAGAATTTTCAAGTGATTGAAGACAGCAGCACGAATGATTGCGTGAACTCCCATTGGGTGACGCTCGCGGACAATGGGATCGGCCCCTTTTTCAAGCAGATACTTGACAAGCATAATTCGAAGTTCCGCCACGTTTTGGTTGGGTGGAATTCCATTATTTCCTGTGACTGCTACTATCAGTGGCGGTTGCTGCAACGGTCCGCCCAGCCGATTCAAATCGATATTTTTCGTTTCAACAAAGCTTTTAATTTCTTCAAGTAGATTTTTAAAGTTTCCCGTTTCTTTAGCTGCCCGCGCAAGTACCTCCTCCATCATACCGATAAGAGTATCGCTTAACTGCTGGTCAGCGGCCTGGTCCGGCAAATATACTGGTGCGATCCGCCCCAAAAGAACCTTATAGTAAGCAGCTTTCGCCGCCTTGGAACTGTCATAAGATTTAATCACCTCAAGCATCGGTTCATTTTGAAACTGACCGGCAAGTTCGCTCCCGCCCAAACCTCGCACAGTGGTAGCAGCTGTGTTTGCGCCGGATTTCAGCGCGAATTCAGCTAAAGCCAAATGTCCGTAGAATACTGCTTGAAGAAACAAAGTATGGCCGTTAAGCTCCCAAATCCGGTCAAGATGGTCCGGACATTTAGTCAAAAGCAGTTTAGCGGTCTGAACATTTCCTGATTGACCTGCGAAATGAATCGGAAGAGCCCCTGATTTTCGATGCGCGAGATCTGAACTGGCCTGACGAAAAGGACCATTTATAAGCAAATCAACAGCATAAGCCTGTCCTCTAACCGCTGCCGCAAGAAGCGGCGTCCAGCCGTCCTCATCATATTGGTCAGGATTGCCACCATAATCTAGCCAAGCGCCGAGTCCTCTTATATCACCATCTCTAGCCATTCCAACTATCCGACCTATATCCGGTTCACCGGCACATTGATCACCACATTGGATATTCAACGCATAATCTTTTGTATAAGAGTTTCTGTTTCGCCGGCATCCAGCAGCATCATAAATTTGAATATCCACTTCTCTTACCTCCGTATAGGGAATTGAGGTTTAAAACGACACTAGCTTTTAGTTTGATTGACTAATAGATCAATTAAAAACGGTCCTTGATGATTAAACATTTTTTCGATAGCGGGTCTTATGTCAGCAGGTTTTTCAACTCGGACGCCAGTAACACCCAATGCCTCAGACAGTTGTACATAATTTATCTCAGGAGTTTTGATATAAAAGGATTCCGGGAAATTACGCCCCGTGATTTGGTGCTCCTGCCAATACTGGCGAAGATTATTTTGCAGTATTCTATACCCCTGGTTGTTACATACAACAAACTTTGCTCCGATGTTGTAATGAGCAGCCGTCCACAAAGCCTGGATTGTATACATGCTGCCCCCATCGCCGCCAAAGCCAATCACCGTAGCTTCAGGCGCGGCAATTTTAAGACCTATTGCCCCCGGAATGCCGACTCCCAAGGAAGTCCATCTGGTTTGAAAAAAGCATCCAGGCTTTGTGCTAAGAATGTAACGGTTCAATTCGACGGAACAAGTTTCGGCTTCATCAAAAATAATCGTATTCGGCGGCATATGTTCAGCAAATTCCCGCATAAACCGACCAGGTATCACTGGAATAGAATCCCAAGACTCAATATCCGCTTTTATTTCCAAATCAAGCTGGGATCTTTTTTCGTCAGCCAACATTTTATTACGCTCTAGAACAGTTTCTTTTTGCTCTGAAGTTTGAATACGTTCAACAATGCTGTTGAGTTTCTTAAACGTTAACTTAGGATCACTTACAATGCCAATATCCACTGGGAAGTTCTTGGCTATTTCATAAGCGTTCAAGTCAATATGAATAAGTGGTTTACCATGAGGGAAAATATCCGCCAACAATGGGAATACCTCCGGGAATAAATAAGTGCCGCTGACAAAAATCACATCCGCCTTTGCCATAGCTGCTTTTGAATATTTGCCTGACATATGATTCAATAGCCCGCGATAATTTGGATTCGCTCCGCTAATATTCATTTCAGAGCCTTCCGCAGCCCAAACTTCTGCCGCAACAAGCTTTACTAACTGAGCCAATTCGTCTTGAGCTCCAGAATAGGCAATTCCATCGCCAATAATAAAAACTGGATGTCTGGCATCAATAAGCATTTTAGCAACCCTTTCCAGTTGAGAATCATCCGGCGCTGTACGGGTATCAAGTATTGTCGAAGGAACAATCTCTTCTTCGCTTTGCATGTCCAGTATATCCATTGGCAAACAGACAAAAACCGGTCCCATTGGCGGAGTCGAAGCAACTTTTACAGCCCTTCGAATTACTCTGAGCAGCGAAGAGGAATCCACTACCCGTGTCGCCCATTTCGTCACCGGCTTAGCCATAGCCACAATATCGGCTGCCATATGTGCTTCCATTGCGTCGTATTTTATGCCAGCTTCACCAGCAAGTACAATAAGTGGGGCATGTCCCCGCATCGCCTGGTACAACATGCCAATGCCGTTTCCCAGACCAACCCCGGAATGAAGCTGAATAACAGCCGGTTTTTTTGTTTTTCTGGCAAAACCGTCGGCAATTGCCACAGCTGTAGCTTCCTCCAGAGCCAGGATATATTGGAACTCTGGATAGTAGTCCCCTACCGCATCAAGCAGCCCCTGCTCCACCGATCCCGGATTGCCGAACATATATTTTATTCCATCAGCCAGTAATTGCTCTATGACCGCATGTCTTCCGGTTCTAATAACCCTTCATCCTTTCCTACCAGCCATATTTCCGTAGTCCATTTTCAAGGACTTCGACCAGTTTTTGTCCGCAAAGATACGAACACGCCGTAGAACGGGCCGAAATAAATGGATAATCTACAATAACCGAAGTTCTTTGCCCGACATTACCATGGTACTGACCGTTTGGCCCAACGGCGTCTCGCAAGATGTATTCCAGCGGATAAGGCGGCGGCCCGATGACAAAATCAGTCCCTAAAAACAAATTAAAGTCCCGAGCAAAAGCCAGGCAGGTAACCCCATAGCATTCAACGGCAATAGGCTTGTCCTTTTTGTAAAAGGCTAATATCATATCATGTACCCGTCGGTTATTTACCATATCGACAATTGGTCCGCTTCCGCCTACTATAAGCAGCGCATCATATCTATCCAAGCCGCGTTCTGCTTTCTCCAGAAGACTATAATAGCTTTCCATCTCTTTTAAATAGTTAGGCGAACTAAGGTAAGGGCGTTCGGGAAACATTTTTTCGATGTTCTCAGGATTATTTAACCTCCCGGACGAGTCAATGTCCCTGGTCTTTTTCGCCATTTCCTCCGACACCACCGTCCGTCCCAGCGGCGGATCAACGAAACTTGCGTCCATGCTTGGCGGCAGAGCATGAGGAATTTTCCCCTTGGGCGTGGCAAATACCGTGGTATAGCCTGCTTGATCAAACGTTTCCAGCGGACCGACGAGTTCTTCGCCCCAGTAGCCATACTCTGATAAAACCGCAAGAATTTTTTTCATAAGCTCCCTCCACACTGAACATAATTGTCAATCATAGAGATTCCCCGTTTTCAACCTTCAATATTTGTTCAACAATTTTGTCAACGAAAAGCGCTGTCTCATGATAGGTACGACCGGTCACCAAATCTTTATCGACTACTACACCAGAAGGATCATCACTAAACACGCCGCCGGCATTTATTATATCTGCAAGAACTACGTTATTGCAGATAACCTTTCGGTTCCGCAAAAGCTCCGGATTAGGCGTGATAATCCACAGGCCATGGCATAACGCTCCTTTTATAATCCGTTGGCTTTTCATTGCTCGGGCGTAAAAATCTACCGCTGGAGCGGTCTTTACCATATCAGCTGTGATTGGCTTCTTGTCAGGCGGTTCAAAATGTCTTAACCGTACACTAGTATAGTTCGCTGACATAATTACAGCCGCATAGTCCTCAAGTTTAACCTTATCGAAGTCGATACTCACATCTAAAGTTTCCGGTGTTTTTCCTGCTTCACTCACCGTGCTGATAAAAGTCATTTTGGCGTTCCCCCATAATCTGGACATAAAGTCTACAACCATCCCATACTGATTAAATTTTTCACGATATACTGCAATTTCTTCTGGGATATACTGACTTTCCACAAGAATTGCAACCTTTTTATTTTGTAATTTATCGTTATTCACTTCGCCACCACTTCCCTCACTCTAGTCATTTACTGCAGCGCGGGCAAAATTGAACATTAATTGTTTTGCCAAGATCTTCTTTTCTAAGCTGAATCTGAAAATTATCTTTATCAAAATTCGTTCGCGGAACACCGTTTATAGTTATACTTACAATCTCAACATCATTCGGTTTGAAAAAATCAGGCAGCACATTAATTGACAGTAAAGAGCTATTTACCGATGGTATGAAATACATGGAAAAGGTTTTTTCGCCTGGCGGACGATTTCCAACATAAGAACTTAAATAAATGTGCGCTAAATAGTTAAGTTCAAAGGCATGGTAGCCAGCCTTAGCATGGCTGCCCTTATTGGCGTACTCGCCTTGGATTATCGGAACGCCGTTGTCATTGACCCGGAAATAAATTCCCCTATGCTCCCGGTCCAGAAAATATACATTCCAAAACGCCATCATTTCTCTGGCCAATTTCAGGTATCTGCCATCCTTAGCATCAGCGCCATGCAGTATCAGGTATGCCAGAATCGCCTGTTCCTGCTGCCAAAAATCTTTAGTATTGCTCCAGGCAAACTCTAGCGGCATACCATTGCCAGGTTCCCGCTCCACAGTATCAAATAAGCCGCCATGAATAACGTCCACGCCATGTGTCGCGATCTTATCCCCGATATTTTGGGCAAGCTCAATATAACGCTTGGCCTGAGATGCGTATTTTCCGGCTTTATCTTTATCACCGGCTTCAAGGTATTCCCTTTCCCGGCACAATAAATAATAAGCGCACCGTGTTAAGTTCCAGGCAATTTTAAGATTATGCCCAACAACCGCCCGGTTCTGCTGCCAGGAATAGCTATGATCAGGTTTCCAGTCATCCATAAACCGTTCATTGACATAAGGATTTCCACCGTCAGGAAACTTTTCTACAATAAATCCCAGCGTCATCTCCAACATGTCCCGGCATTTATCTCTTATGCGAATCAAATTGCCGCTGTTATCGCCAATCGGCAACGGATCAAGAGCCGAAAGAAGGTTGACAAGATAGGCCGGAATGTGATCGCCGATCGAATTCCAGTTCTTGCGCAGTTTATTTTTACCTAAAGCCTCAGAATCAGGGCGCATTGTCACATAGTCGATATGGGAAAAGTAGCCGCCATTCCCTGGAAAGCCTTTAACCTTGGCCTTTTCATCATCTAAGTAGAAATCATTGAAGGCATTAATGGTACGCTCGATATCTTTTAAAACTTCCCACTCCTGGGTAATACGATAATACTGTGCCAAACCTGCCAGGGCATAAATTTGTTCGTACAAAGGAATAGAGTTTAAGTCATCAGGATTTTGCGACGGAATAACCAGTTTGGAACTGGTTTTAAGTTTTCGCCACCCATGAGCCCAAATACATTGCGTTCCGTCATGGGTAAGACTCCGAAACGTCTGACGCTGATACTCAACACCAGCCTTAGCCGCAAGGTAATATCTGCGGCTGCCGGTCAATAGATAAGCTGACGACAGTCCGTAAATCAAACGCGAAAGCGTGGCGCATTCCTGAATATTATCATCTGTTTCTCCGCCAAGAATATTAAGATTAGTGCGATATAATTCAGCAAAATCATCGGTAGCATAGTTGCGTCTAGTACCAAAGATATCATCCAGCCATTCGTCAGCCAACAACCTAATCTGGTTAAGCCACCAATGGGTTTCTTCAAACGCCAAAATATCCGGGACTGAGTTTAAAATATGTATAATACTGGCATCAAAACTTGACGCTGATTCTACCTCCTGATAAATCCCCTCAACCGCTAGCAGCCAACCGATACTAATATTCTTTTTTATTTTTTTGCAGATATCCGAACAAGAATCATTAACTGGCTCAGGCAGTCGGTTTCGCTCCAATGTGTCAAGGTTCTCTACTACCTTAAACTCTGTATTAGCGCGCACTCTGACTTTAAAGCTGTCACCGCTGCGACACTGAAGCGTAAACGAGTTACCATCAGCATCAATCGCGGTTACGTCGCCCATGATGCTGACTTGCTGAATAAACTGTTTCATTACTGCCATTTCCTCCATTCAAATTGCGCTCTTCTCACCACAAAATTTCATTCACTTCATACAACACGTTACTTATTATTTCTCAATATACTAGTTACTATGTCCCGCCTACCGCTAAGCAGCTTGCAAAACAAAAACCTGCTCACCAGGCTTAACTTCAGCCAAAATGAGCAGGTTGATTACTTATGGTATTTATTCTTCAAACCATTATCGAGCAGTATCAGCCATGAGGCCAATATAAATGCTTTGTTATCTCAAACTATAACATCATACTCCATCCGTTTTGCTGTCGCAACGGCCACTTCACTGCCAAGCAATTGTTTTATAATATAGAGCGACACATTAATCCCGGCAGAAATGCCTGCTGCAGTAATTATTGAGCCTTCGTCAACATATTTACAATTTTTAACGACTTTAACGGCAGGAAATTCACGTTCAAGACGGTCAATATCAAGCCAATGTGTGGTGGCATGTTTGCCATCAATGAGACCTGCCTTTGCCAACAAAAATGCGCCTGTACACACTGAAACAATAAGCTTTGTGTCAGCCTTACGGCTGCGAATCCACTGGATTACGTGTTCGTTATGTATCTCAATTTCTTCTGCTCCATAGCCGCCGGGAATAATAAGAATATCAAAATCAGGCGAATTATTAAAACTATAATGCGGCTGGACCAATAACCCGTTTCGCGCCTTTACTACTGTTCCATACTGTGAAATTGTCTGAACTAAAAATGGTTTGTCTTGTCTATCAGGAAAAGAAGTCAGGGAAAAAACTTCAAACGGTCCTGCGAAATCTAATACTTCCACCTCATCAAATAAAAGTATCCCCACTCGCCAAAACCTATCCATCTCATCCTCCACTTACTATTCGTCAGTTAAATAGTCTCTCATTCGCCGCTTGAGACCATTTGCCGCTTGAAAATACAGATCGTACCGCCAGGATTGTAACACTTATTACAGAAAACGCATTTTGCGGGGTCCAATTCTCCACGCTGCCAGCGGTTAATAAGATCAGTTTCACGAATCAGCGAGCGGCTAAGCGCAATATATTCAATAGCGGTTTGATTAATAATCTCTGTCAGTTGATTAAATTCTCGGTTACCGCCCACCAAAATAACCGGAACCGTTAATTCTTGTGCCAATTCATCTGCATACGGTCTAAAATACGACTCTTGACCCCGCCTTATTAATCTTGACGGTCCCTTGTTCATCCGTGATGAGCGACTGCCGCCGCTTACCTCAATAGCGCTTATTCCAAGTTCCGCTAAGGTTTTACAAACATATTTGCATTCTTCAAAAGTCATACCTTGATCCATAAAATCTTCACAATTAATTTTAATCAGGATTGGATATTCCGGACCTACCTTTTCCCTGACTGCCTTATATGTTTCCACAACCATTCTAGCCCTGTTTTCAATACTGCCGCCATAACAGTCTGTTCGCTGATTATAATAAGGATTTAGAAATTTGCTTAACAAGTAGCCATGGGCGCTATGCAGCTGAACACCATCGAAACCAGCCTTTTTAGCCCGAAGTGCAGCATCAGCGAACGCAGTTTGTACAAACAAAATCTCCTCAGTTGTCATTTCTTGGGGAGTAGTATTGTAACCCGTATCAAGTACTTTGCTTGGCCCCCACATTACCTTGCCGCCGGCTAACTCAGGTGAAGCTTGGGAACCAAGACAGGCAAGCTGCATAATTATATTGCCGCCATAACTATGAACGACATCCACAAGCTTCTTATATTCGTCAATATAGGAATCATCATAAAGAGCCATTTGTCCCTGATAAAGCTGTTCTAACTTAGTTACAGCCGTAAGTCCGGTGATAATTGTCCCCACTCCTCCTCTCGCCAAATTTTCATAAACCTGAACTAACTCCTGAGTCATGCGCCCGTCTTCACCAGCTACGCCATCATAAGTAGCCGAGCGAAAAAATCTGTTTTTTAGCTTCATACCAGCAAATTGTGTTTGGTCAAATAACGATTTCATTGCTTCACCCTTTACAAATTTTTATATTTCAGCCTGCAAAAATATGCTATCATGTTGAAAAAACGTTTATTTATTAGTTTTTTTATCCGCTTCGATCAATAGACGAACTGCTTCCACAGCAACTTCAATTGCGGCGCTTGGATCATGAATATGGTCATTAGGCAAGCCTGCCTTTTCCCGTTCCTGATTCCACACAACGGATAGTACGCACCCCGCTCTGGCCCTAAGAACACTAGCCACAATATAGAGCGCTGCTGACTCCATTTCCGAAGCCAAACATCCCGCTTTAATCCAGGCGTCCCATTTATAGTTTAGCTCGGCGCCAACTGGCATACGATTAGGATTGTGCTGTCCGTAGAATGAATCTTTGCACTGAACAACGCCGGTATGAAAACTCTTGCCCAAATTAGCAGCAGCATTCACCAGGGCAGTGGTAACACTAAAATCAGCAACAGCCGGATATTCGATTGGAGCATACTCTTTCGAGGTCCCCTCCATACGTACTGCAGCAGTCGCCACCACCACATCACCGCTCAGCACCTGTTCCTGCATACCGCCGCAGGTACCAATTCTGATAAAGGTTCGAACCCCGGTCATATATAGTTCCTCAACAGCAATCGCCGCCGACGGGCCGCCAATACCGGTAGAAGTAACCAACACCCGCTCTCCATTTAACAAACCTGCATATGTAGTGTATTCCCTGTTGGTTTTTACAGGTGATGGATTTTCTAACAACCGGGCGATTTTTTCCACCCGGCCTGGATCACCGGGAAGTATGGCATATTTTGCCCCCTGCTCCAGAGTCAAACCAATATGATAAAGTTCTTTCATCCAAATACCTCCCTGTATTCACCCCAATTTAGCACTTTCTTTAGCGCCGCATTTTATTGGTAGTATTTACGCGCCCTGAATAATAGCTATACTTGCACTGGTGCCTAATCTGTCGGCACCGGCTTCCAGCATTGCCACTGCGCGCGCATAATCGCTGATTCCTCCGGAAGCCTTTATTTTTATTCGGTCCCCGACGCATTCTTTCAGCAGCCTAATATCCTCCAGCGTAGCTCCGCTGCCGGAAAATCCAGTGGATGTTTTGACAAAATCAGCACCAGCCGCAATTGCAGTCAGACAAGCCTGCCGTTTTTCGTCATCATTCAGGAGGCAGGTTTCCAGGATTACTTTGACAAGCGCCTTCCCTTTTACAGCCTGCACCACGCTGGCGATATCCTGCTCAACACACTCCCAGTTGCCGGACTTAAGTGCGCCAACATTAATCACCATATCCACTTCGGCCGCACCATTCGCTATCGCCTCAACTGCTTCAGCACACTTAATATTAGTGGTATTCGCCCCAAGCGGAAATCCGATCACGGTGCATACCAGTACCCCGGTGCCTTCTAAACAAGCGGTAGCAGACTGAACCTGACATGGATTAACGCAGACCGACTTGAACTTATGTTCCTTGGCCTCATTGCAAAGAGCTATAATTTGCTCTTTAGTCGCTTGTGGTTTAAGCAACGTATGGTCAATTTTGAGAGCAATTTGCCGCATATACTTCACCTTCCTGCTTGTTATCAATAGTATGGCACAGTATGAAAACCTAATCTCATTAATATACACAAAAAAATTATACCAATAGTTAACCATTACTTGTTTATTTTCATCAGTCTTAATCCAAGAATATTCACCTGCTGTTAGACGTAATAATGTCAGCACGACTTATAAACGGATGATGATACCTTAATCGTCCTGCGGTCCGCCCAAACTCAATGCTCTCTTCTGGACAGAAATGTAAACATGCCAAACATTCCTGGCAATGCGACTTCCATTCCGGTCGACCATTGACTAAGCGAATATTATCAACAGGGCAAATCTTTTCACAAATTCCACATGATGTACAACCAGCAGAACTTGAAAATTTGCGGTCATTTTTAGGCAGCAGACTTTTTCGCCAAAAGCTGTTAATTGCCGAACAAGGCAGCCAAAAATATTCCGTTTCGATTGTCCGTATTTTTATCCGGATTATTTCTGCCAGTGCCTTAAGTCTATTATCGGCGTTTGTTAATATTATGTCCTGCTTATGCTGCGGTGGAAGGTTGGAAAGAGGAATATAGTTTGAAATCATCTCAACATGAAATCCGGCAGTTAATTTCTTTCCTTTATTGACTAATAATTTATTCAACTGATTAAACGCACTGCTAAAATAGTGGTTTCCACAGGTTACAATAGCAAATACGTACCCCACTGATTTCATGTCCAGTTTACTAATAAATTCGGCTACTATTGGCGGCATACCAAAATAATGCATAGGAAATACAAAGCCGATACTCTCAGCATCAGTAGTTACAGTTTCTTCTTTATTAGCCGAAGCTATCGAAATCAGGGGGCAATTAGGCAAGCTTTGGCTAATTGTCTTGGCAGCATATAATGAGTTTCCGGTTGCGGAAAAGTAGTAGATAATTTGTTTTGCAGCAGAATCCTTTAATTTTATTCCTTGCTCATTCATCAGCTGACACATTCCTTTCTTAACTCAAAACAAAATAAATTATTGTCAAGAGGCTTACCAGCACTCTAATGAACCTTTTTTACAACTAACTATACCTTATGGTTATTTCATATATTTGTCAATGCTATAGCCTTTAGATCTATCTCAGTCAACCAATATTAGTTAAAAACCCGTTTAAAACTTATCGTTTTAAACGGGTTTTTACTGCATTTTTTCTAGCGCTTAATCAGATTCTCTGACCGAGCAAGGGGTTGACTAGTATCAAGATGTCCTGTAATGGTATCGATTTTTTTGCCATTAACCATAATCTGTACTTTTTCAACCTCTGGAAATTCTGTCAGAGTATCAACTATTGCTGCAACAAGCATCATCTCAGCAGTTGATCCGCCATGATTACTTTTTATTAAATCGTCACTAAAATCGGCGTAGGCAATGTGATTTTTTACTTTTACGCCTAGCACCTTAGTGCCAGCAGGTACTACCGATACTAGCTGTGAACTCTGCGGACCTGCAACCAAATTCTCAAGGGCTGTTTGAAGCGGATGCTCGGTTTTGGGTACAGATTGAGTCTCTGGAACTAAGTACATAGCATCTTCAGTTGCATGATAGGTTGTAACTTGCATCATTTCCTGAGCTTTTGGGGAATTTTTCGGAGCTGGAGCAGGCAATTCCTGCTGATTTTGCTTCACATTGACGTCAACATTCGGCGCTGCTGTATCATTACCGTCGCTTTTGGGAGGTGGTGCACCACAACCAGCTGCCAACCCAAGCATCACAACAAGTACAGCACAGATAACATATCTCGGAAACATTAATTTATACCTCCTAGTTTAGCGGCTTGAACAAAGAAATTGTTTACTCCGTTGACAATGCCTTGAGCAAGCTTTTGCTGGAATTGAGGCGTATTAAGCAGTTTTTCCTCACTAGGGTTTGACAGAAAAGCCAATTCGACAAGTACAGCGGGCATAGCAGTATTTTTGAGCACATAGAAGTTAGCCGGGTAAATGCCCCGATCACTTAGACCACTCGCTTTGACCATGCCATCTTGGAGATTCTGAGCCAGCAGTTTGCCATAGATTGTATTTTTATAGAAATACGATCCTATACCGCCGACTTGGGAATTTTGAAACGAATTGGCATGGATAGATAAAAATATATCAGCATTATTTCTATTGCCAACCTCGGCTCGGGCGCTTAATTCTTCTGTGGCGCTGTCATTCGGTGCGTAAACATCACGATCATTTACCCGAGTCATATATACTTTTGCTCCAGCTTTCTCTAGGAGTGCCTTTACTTCCATCGCTACAGCTAAAGTCACAGCTTTTTCCTGAACACCATTCGGCCCAATAGCCCCGCTATCAGTGCCGCCATGCCCTGGATCGACAGCAATCACCTTGCCTTTCAAGCTGGGAGTAAAGTTGAAGTTTGGAACTGACAGGGGCTTGTCAATATCAATAACAACCCGGAAAGGTCGATTTGTCGCTGTGTCCTCCGGCAATGTATATACCTTACACTCAGTATCATCAATTGCTTCCGGCAAATTAATTACTAGCCGACAGTCAGACTTGTCCAACGACGAAATACTTAGATCACTGGCAATTTTTCCGTCAAGAACAATATTGTTTGCAACATTTCCTAACTCAGCCCCTTTAATATCGACAATAAGCTGGGGGGTTGGCGAACTACTTAACGACTTGGAAACCTGTACCGGGCCAGTAACTTCAACTACTAACCGCAGACTCTTTTCCCCGGTAACTCCGTCAGTACGAACAGCATGCCTAACACTAGATAAACGAGTTAATGAGTCTTGCTTAGAAGCTCCGGCATCAACCGGAACAGCTAATGCAAGCTGCGATATGATTATAATCTGTAACATCAGCACTGATAGCATCTTTTTCAGCGGCATAAGCAGTTCCTCCTAAAAATTTTTGCAACAATTAAATAATAATTGAGGGCTGATTTTTTTTGTTATTAAAAGTCATTATAGCATCCTATCATTACAATTTTGTTACAATTTTTTTTACAGGCATTGCCATATATGTATAAATAAATTAATATAGTAAATAGTATTATTACTATTTAGGATGGTGTGTAAGTAATGGAAAAATTATTGAATGCGCTCCGGGCTAAGGGTTACAAAATGACACCACAGCGCCGAGCCGTCGCAGCCGCTTTAATCAAGTGCGGAAAATTTGCCACAGCCCAGCAATTGCTGTTACAAGTCAAGCAAACAACACCCGATGTCAGTCTAGATACAATCTATCGCAACCTCAGTCTTTTTGTAAAATTGGGCTTGGTAACCGAAATCCATCTTCCTGGCCGGGAAGGTAATATATTTGAAGTAACTACTAATCAACACCATCATCATTTAGTTTGTATTAACTGTGGTAAAACCGAGTGTTTGGATTACTGCCCAATCAGCAGCCACGATCTCGAGAAAGCTCGGGAACGGGACTTTCAAATTATATCGCATGCTTTAGAATTCTATGGTTACTGCCGCACATGCCGGACGGCAGGATAACCAACTAACTAACAACCAAGGAGAGATATTATTATGAAACTTAACGTAAAATCCATACTTATCCTGGCATTATCGTTATTATTGCCTATTTCACTGGCAGGGTGCGCCAATACTGCCAATACAGCTAAGTCGGCTGGAAAACTAAAGGTTGTAACTTCGATTTATCCGGTATATGAGTTCACCAAACAAGTAGGCGGCGATAAAGTTGACGTCAGCATGCTGGTGCCGCAAGGAGCCGAACCGCATGATTGGGAGCCGACAGCCACCCAACTCATCCAGATCAAATCCGCTAAACTCTTTTTGTATCACGGAGCCGGCATGGAAAATCTCGATAAAATATTGAATCAAGATACACTAGGAACTGCCAAGGCGGTAGCGGTAAGCCAAAATATACAACCCCTAAATGAGGAACATACTGGTGAGAATGAAGCTGATCATAGTGCCGGTCATAACCACCCGGACGCTCATATGTGGCTTGATCCCTTATCCGCCCAACAGGAAGTATTAAATATTGCGCAGGCTCTTCAGGCTGTTGATCCTGAAAACAGCGACTACTATAAACAAAATGCTGAAAAATATAACAAAGAGTTAGCACAGCTTGACCAAGAATACCAAAGAACACTCAATAATCTTCCCAGGCGGGACATCATTACCAGTCATGCAGCCTTTAGTTATCTTACTAAGCGTTATAACTTGACCCAAGTAGCTATTATGGGACTAGCTCCCGACAGCGAACCGACCCCCGAAAAACTGGCTAATATAATCGACTTCTGCAAAAAACACAAGGTTAAATATATCTTCTTTGAAACGCTGGTTAGTCCAAAACTGTCCGAAACTGTAGCCCGGGAAACAGGGGCAAAACTACTTGTGCTTAATCCGCTTGAAAGCCTGACAGTCGACGAAACAAATCAAGGTAAAAACTATATCACGGTTATGCAGGATAATCTAGCTAATCTAAAAATAGCACTTAGCGAATAGTAGTATAATAAAAAGAGGTAAAGCTGGTTCAGTACAAATCAGCTCTACCTCTTTTTATTATAAAAGAAATTTCAAAGTCCTATTCCACGCTTACTCCTATTGCTTTATCTAAACGGGCCCGGCTGACATTATAGTCATACAGCGCTTGGATATTGTTGGTTTTCGCAGTATTTAGGGCCAACTCGGCGTCAATAACATCAAGGTTGATTCCTATGCCGCTATTATAGCGTTTAAGGGCCACCGTAAAGTTAGTCTGAGCTTCCTCCACTGCCACCTTGCTTGTTTCAATACGCTTTTCAGCTTCTTTCAGGCTTAAATAAGCCTGACTGGCTTCGAGCGTAATATTATCCCCAATTTCCTTTACCTGTTCCCTGGCTTTAATTAACGCATACTTAGCTTTCTCTATTTTAGCCGAACCTACCCCGGAATCCAATATATTCCACTCAGCTATCAACGCGGCAGTCCAGTGACTATAGTCTGTTCCTGGATACTCTATATTATTCCAGACATTTGTTCCGACCAAATTGACAGTTGGCCGCTTTTCCCCTTTGGCAATTTTCATTTGAGTTTCGGCAATTGCTAAGTTAGTTTTTACCTGATCTACTTCAAGCCGATGCTTTAACGCATAATTAATGCTATCATCCATCGTCAGCGGATACTTATCGTATTTTAATTCCGCCTTCAATTTCAGTTCGCCGCGCAGGGGAAGTCCCATCACATGATTGAGCCGGTACACAGCCATCTCATAATTATTCTGAGCCTTTATCAAATTATCCTCAACATTAGCCACCTGAACCTTAGTCCTAAGTACATCGGCCTTAGCAACAACCCCAACCTCAAATTGCCGTTCAACATTTCTCTGGTGGTTCGTGAGAGCATCCACCGATTGTTGGGTTACATTAACCATATTTCTGGTGGCAAGCACTTGATAAAAATCTGTTGTCGCCTCTAATTTTATGTCTTGTTTACTTGTTTGGAAACTTAAATTAGCTACTTTCGACCCCAGCTTTTGCGCCTCGACTGCGTTTTCCAGTTTACCTCCGCTGTAGAGCGGCACCGCCAACGTCAGTTTGTGACTAAAGTAATTATACGGCGACACCGCAGCCAGGGATGCCACATAGGTTGGCGGCTCGGTGGAACGCATATTGGTATTAGTATAAGTAAGCGAAAAGCCTTTATTGCCTTTGGATTCTTCTACTTCCCATAACGCTTTTTCTTTATCAGCTGCCGCCATTTTTACCCCATGGCTGTTTTTTAGCGCTAAATTAACACTATCCTCAAGTGTTAATTCGAGGGGATTTGCTAGTACCGGCTGCGTCACCATAAGTAAAGCAGAAATTATAAGCATTTTAGTAGTATAACGTGATCGTTTCACAAAACTGACCCCCTATAGCATTTTTCAGCTTAATATTCTCATCAACTATATTTCTGCCATAGCTATTACATCTTTCGAGTGTTTGTACTTACTGTTGACTTATCTTGATCCAGTGAAACTTTGTACCAGGCAGCATACATTGTCGGAAGAACTAACAGGGTCAAGACTGTTGCTCCAAAAAGCCCGGCAGCAATTGCTACCGCCATAGGTCCCCAGAAAACGCTTGATACAAGGGGAATCATCCCCAGGATAGCCGCAGCAGCGGTCAGCATAATCGGCCGGAATCTAATAACAGCCGCGTTTATTATTGCATCCCAAAGTGCTTCGCCGGCAGCAATCTGCTGTTCGATCTGGTCAATAAGAATAACTGAGTTCCTCATGATGATACCCATCAAAGCAAGTATGCCGAGTTGTACCACAAACCCCATGGGACTCCCGGTTAAGAGAAGCCCCAGGCTGACGCCAATAATGCCAAGCGGCGCAGTCAGCAAAGTCAGAATCATTTTCGGGATACTCTGTAGTTGGAACATAAGCAAGGTAAGAATAGCCAAAATCATCATCGGAATCGGCGCCATTAAAAAGGTTCCCGCCTTCTTACTCATCTCCAAAGGCCCGTCGATATCGATACTGTATCCTGCCGGCAGATTGTCACGTACTTCCTTAAGTTTGTCATAAACTTTCTGCGCAGCATCATTCCCCATCGTTCCCTGAGTTACATTAGCCTGAATCGTAATCGTCGGCTTCAAATTCCGGCGCCAAATTAAACCTTCTTCAGCATCATAGCTTATTTTAGCAATCTGACCGAGTGGAACATACTTACCATTGCCAATCGAAATATTTATATCTTTTATTTGATTTAAGTCTTTCTTGTTCTCATCGGCAAGACGAAAAACGATACTGACGGTTTTATCTTTTTCACGATACTCAGTTATCGGCGCTCCAGTTAAATAGGTCTGAAGACTCATCGCCAGACTCTGACTGTCAAGGCCAAGTGCCCTGGCCTTATCCTGATCGATATTTAGACGCATTACCTTGCTTTTCTCGTTCCAGTCGAAATTGATATCTTTAATTATCTCTTCCTTAGCCATAATATCCTCGACCTGTCCAGCAATTTCCCGAACCTTATCATGATCATGACCAGTAATTCTAAGTGCAACCGGGTATGGATTTGGCGGCCCCATTTGGATTACTGAAGTATTCGCGCGAACATTAGGAAAGTCTTCAGCAAACAAAGCCTGGACCTTTTTCTCCAGTTCTTTACGGGCCGTAAAATCTTTGGCGACAATAACAACCTGGGCATAACTAGTATCAGGAAGAGAAGGCGTTGCAGTCAACACAAAGCGGGGTGCGCTCTGGCCAACATAATAAGTGTAACTGACCATATTGGGATCATCGGCAATAAGCTGGGCAAACCTTTGTACTTCCTGTTCGGTTGCCGCTTGCGACGAGCCTTGCGGCAACCGCATGTCAACCATAAGTTCCGGACGAGTCGACGCTGGGAAAAATTCTTGTTTGACCAGTCCCAGGAGAGCCACTGAGCCGATAAAGCTGACGCCAGTTATCCCGAGCACTAATTTCCTGTGACTAAGACACCATACCAATACACTTTTAAACAATCGATAAAACTTTTTGTCATAAATATCTGCTTCCTGTCCATGCTCGCCTGCTGGTTTTACTTTTACCAATAGATAACCAATAAGCGGAGTAACTGTGCCGGCAACGCCCCATGATATCAGCAAAGCGATTGTTACAACCGTAAAAATACTGCCCACAAACTCGGCGGCACTTCCGGGAGAAAATCCTACCGGGATAAAGCCGGCGCAGGTAACAAGTGCTCCGGTCAGACGAGGATAGGCCGTGGCGGTGTAAGCGAAGCAGGCGGCGTCAAACCTGGTCCACCCCTGTTCAAGTTTGACATTCATCGTTTCCACAACGATAATAGCATCATCCACCAACAGCCCAAGAGCAATGATGAGTGCGCCCAACGAAATCTTCTGGAGATCAATACCGAATATATTCATTGCAATAAATACCCCGCAAATAACCAGGGGTATACAAAGCGCAACAACTATCCCAGATCTAACACCAAGACTTATGAAGCTAACGATAAGAACAATAAGAATCGCTTCAGCCAAAGATTCAACAAATTCGTTAATCGACGCTTTAACGACCTTGGGCTGATTGGCCACCGTATTTAGCTCCATTCCCAGCGGTAAACTTTTCTTGACCTCGGTCACTGTTTTTTCGAGGTTTTCCCCCATCGAAAGTACGTTACCGCCCTTTTCCATTGAAACAGCCAATCCGATGGCCGGCTGACCATTATAAAACATTTTTGGTTCCGCCGGCTCAACATAACTACGTTCTACTTTTGCAATATCACCCAGCCGAAAAGACTTACCGCCAGCACGAATAGGCAGACTTCGTAAAGCTTCGATATCTTCGAACATGCCGCTAACCCTTATGTATACATCATCAGATGTGGTCTCAAGCATGCCCGAAGGCGCCATAGCATTCTGGGCCTGCACGGCACTCACAATTAGGCCTGGATCAATGCCTAACTGTGCCAGTTTGCTGCTTTCCATTTTAACATATATTTTTTCAGGCTGCACTCCAACCAGGTCGACTTTTTTTACATTAGGCACACTGAGCAATGTTCGGCGGATTTTCTCAGCATTTTCCCGCATCTCTTCATAACTATAACCATCGCCAGTCATAGCATAAATAGTGCCAAACACGTCATCAAAACGGTCATTAAAGTACGGACCGACAACACCTTGGGGCAGCGTTCCTTTTATATCGTTAACCATGTTACGTACTTCCAGCCAGGTAGGTCTAACCGAGGCTTCTGAAATTGTATCTTTGAGGTTAACATAGATAACCGCCTGCCCGGTACTGGAGAAACTTTTTACATAGTCAATCCCGGGGGTATCCTGAAGCTTTCTTTCAATCTTATCGGTAACCTGTTCCTCCACCTGACGGGCGGTGGCGCCAGGCCAGGCAACACTTACAACCATCTGCCTGATTGTAAAATCCGGGTCCTCCAGCCGTCCAAGCTTTTGATAGGAAAATATCCCGCCGAGAAATATAACCAGTATAAAGTAATATATCAGTTGAATTTAAGCCTTCGAGTACCTGAACCTGATTGTTTCCATACTGTCCAAGTTTGACAGGCCGCAAATTGACTATGTCGCCGCTCACCACCCATACATTAGGCACATCATCAGTTTGGTAAATTGCTGATAACGGAATATATATCGCAGGCTTAGTACCAGATGCATCTACAGCAACCGTTGCTGTCATACCAAGTTTTAATTCTGGTGGCGAATTTAAAAGGCTAATCCTGGCCTTATAGGTTCGGGTTACTTTGTCGGCCACCGGAGCTATTTCCCGGACCTTACCGTCAACAATTGTCCCCGGCAGCGCCCAAAAGGTAACTTTAATCTGCGAAGCTTTGCGCAATTCCTCCACTTTGTTTTCTGGAATGCTTATTTCTACTTCCTGTTCGCCGCTCTTAATCAGCGTAATAACCTTTTGTCCTACGCCAACTACCTGGCCAACCTCAACATCGATACCAGCAACCACACCGTCGCAATCGGCATAAAGTGAACTGTAGTCTAATTGGTTTGATCCCTGAGCATACTGAGCTGAAGCCTGCCGTGCTGCGGCAACGGCAGCGTCATAAGCACTTTGCTGCTGTTCATATGCGGCTCGGCTAACAATTCCGTCATCATATAGCTGGCGGTAACGGCTAAGATTATTTTCCGCAAGCTTTAACTGGGACTGAGAAGAATAAACCTGTGCTGAACTAATATTAACATTTTGCTGAATATCCTTAGCATCAATCTGCATCAGAACATCTCCGGCATGAACAATACTCCCAAGCTCGACGTTGCGTTTAATGATTTTTCCGCCTACCTGAAAAGCCAACTGACTTTCATATCGGCCCCGTACCTCGCCGGAATATGTATTAGTTTGATTCATAGCGCCAACACCAATCGTACTGGTACGAACCAACGGTACATCCACATCCACCGCCTTGGTCGATGAACTTGATCCGATAATCAGCCCTGCCGCTACACACAGTAATACCACCAGAGCTGCCAACCCATAATACATTTTCTTTTTCTCGAGCCTTTTTTGCAACTATCCCACTCCCACTGCCAAATTTCTTTTTAAAATATACCAACCTAAATGCCCCCTGATATTGACGACTATTGGTTAGATACCCCCTCCTTTAAGCCCGAATCCGCGGTAAAACATTAAACATAAAAGTAAAATAGCAAAGCTCTATATTTTTTGACTGACTTCAGTCAGTCAATGGCATAAAAAAGCTAGCCTTTTTACCATGCTTACACGCTTAAAACTAGTTTTCCCTCGGTCATGCCCAATGCTTTCTCCAGAAGAGATACGGCAATATTGGCCCGGCACCTCATTTGCTCCGGCGAATATTTTTTACATACTGCTTCATGAAGACAACCAACTATTGCCATAATAAAATCCACAGTATCACTAAGATAGGGAACTTTGAAATAGCCCTGCTCAATCCCTTCTTCAATAATCCTGAGCAAAATCGGTGTAAACGCCTTTGTCCCTTGCCGACGAACCTTATCTAAAATGTGCAGGTGTTCATCATTAAATAAATACTCAAACAGCAAGCCTTCGTTGGTATGAATGCCTTCAAATGCTTTACTTATTACCCAGGAAATTTTTTCTGGAGGCTGCACCAATTCATTAGCACTCAGCACTTCAATCTCAGCAATAACCTTAGCCAGATACCGAACTACGATAGCTTCCAGAACCTCTTCCTTAGACTTGAAATAATAATAAAAGGTCCCCTGAGCAACACCGATTTCCTTTACAATATCGCTAATCGCGGTCTGGTGGTAACCCCGTTCGTTAAATAAGAACTCGGCAGTATCTAATATTTCGGCGATTCTGGTTTGTGGATCTTTTGTTATCCTGCTCATACTTTTTCACCTCAGTAACTGACTGACTTCAATCATATTATAGTTATATTGGTCATTGCTGTCAATATCACCTCATGCACTTAGTTGTAGACTACCTAAGTGCATGAGTGGTAAGATTTCAGTCCGTTAACATTGACTTGTATTTAAAATGCAGAAAAATGCCCCATCAAAATTTAAGCAAGCATTACATGAACTGCATTTAGCTTTATTTCTATTTCCTTGTTCCCAGCGTTGAATAAGATCAGGCTCAGCAATCAATGGCCGGGCTAATGAAAAATACTCAATTGACGTCTTAGTCAGCGTTTCAGTCATCGCCGCAAACTCCCGATTGCCGCCAGCTAATATAATAGGAACTTTGTTGTGCGCGGCAATTTCGGCAACATGCTCCTTAAACCAATTATCTTTAATTGATTGCGGATACCAGTCACAGCTAATTTCAATCGCGTCTATTCCTAATTGAGACAATTTACCACATAAATATGAGCAATCTTGAAAAGTAATTCCTCGTCTCGCATCTTCCATACAACTCAGCTTTATAAGAACAGGATATTCATAACCAACCTTTTTCCGCACAGTATTATAGGTTTCGAAAATCATCTTTGCTCGATTTTCAATACTGCCGCCATATTCATCATTCCGACGATTATAATATGGCGATACAAACTGACCTAACAAACAACTGTGTGTCCCCTGTAATTCTATACCATCAAATCCCGCCTCTTTAGCCCGCTGCGCGGCATCTCCAAATGCCTTTTGCATAAGTTGAATGTCTTCTTGGGTCATTTCCTTGGGTTTAATCTTAGTCCTCACATTTTGCACCGCACTTGGTCCCCAAATTACATGCTCGTCTTTAAACATGAATGAACCTCGATACCCAATTTGAAGCACAATTTTAGTATCATATTCGTGCACCATACTCGTAATCTTTTTATATTGGCTTAAAAAAGATTCCTCATAAACTTCCAATCCTAGAACATCTGTAAAACCAGTAATAATAGTACCAACGCCACCGCGGGCCAAATTTTGATAAACCATAAACATCTCGTCAACAAGGTCTTTACTGCCACGGTTTTCAAAAGTCGCCGCTCGAAAAAGGCGGTTTTTTAGGCAAATGCTTCCCAGTCTTGTTTTATCAAATAAAGCTTTCATTTTATTAGCCCCTTCATTCTATCTTCACGCCGACAAATTAACTATTAAACAATCTGTGTATGCTTCCAACGATTATGCAGCCAAAACCATTCATTGGGAAATTGGCGAATATGATTTTCAATAATAGTTGTAAGCTGTTGGGTAATAGTAAATACATCCGCATCGCGATTAGCCGTTTTTTCCACAAATATCGGCTTACTCAAGACAGCTGTATGACCGCCATCTTCTTTTCTAGTAATAAAAGCCGGTACAATCGGCGTACCTTTCATCCTTGCCATTGCTGCCGCCCCTGTCGCCGTAGAAGCCGGAACTCCGAAAAATTTAACAAATGTCCCTTCATTACCAGCATCCTGATCCATTAATAACCCAAGTATCTTTCCTTCTCCCAACAACCGAATCATCTCACGGATCTCATTTTTGTAAACCACATGCATCCCTGACAACATGCGATATTCATTAATAAACCGATTCATTGCTGTATTCGTCTGCTTTTGAGCTACCCCGACCACTGGAAAACCATTAAGAGACAGTGCCGGTCCCAATAATTCCCAATTACCACTATGAGCTGTTGCAATTACAACTCCCTTGCCATAAGCCAAGGCCTCATGTAAATACTCCCGCCCCTTAATTGTAACCAACTGATTAATATTGCTTTTGTTTAAAAGCGGAAACCGTAGTACTTCTATCAGCATATTCCCAAAACGTGTAGTACTGCTTTTCACAATATCGCTTGCAAGTTCTCTATCCACACCAAAACTGCGCATAATATTTCCAACAGCTAATTTCTTGCGCCTTTTCGGTACGAGAAGCCAACCAAGGCTACCGATCGCTTTCCCGCTATAATACCTTGCTTTTAGCGGTAATATACAAAAAAACCGGCTAATTAGTTTCATTATGTAATAGACTACCATTCGCAACTTCCTTTACCATCGAATTCAAACAGTCTTGCCGAAAAACAACTAGGCCTGACTTTCCATATATGGCGTATTCCAACGTTTTTGAAACCACAGCCAATCTTCCGGATGTTCCATAATGGCCGCTTCAACAATCTTTGTCATTCGCGCTGTATTCTCATAAAGCGCTTGCTTCGGATCGTCATGACGCTCATAGCTAAATGGACGTTCGATAACGATACGGTAACCGCCTTTAGAACGGTGAAAAATAAAACCCGGTACAATAATCGAATCAAATTTTTCGGAAAAAACCGCCGGACCGACAGGTGTAGACGCCTTTTTTCCTAAAAAGTCTATAAATACCCCATCTTTTCCCCCGTCTTGGTCAGCCAAAAACCCTAATACTTTACCTTTTTTTAAAGCTCTGGCTGCTTTAATCATTTCAGTTGTTCCGCGGCTAAAAACTTCCACTCCCATCCTTTCGCGATATTCATTTAAAAACCGACTATACTGAGCATTTGGCTGTTGTTTAACAATAGTTGTTATTGGAAAACCAGCTAAGGCCAAGCCGGCTGCTAGCCATTCCCAATTGCCAATATGTGCGGTAAGGAAAACTACCCCTTTTCCGGATGCTACAGCCTGTTTAAGATTATCCAAACCATCAATTGAAATATATTTCTTGATTTTTTGTGGAGTCAACCTTGGCGTATACATGACTTCGACTAACATTTGGCCTAAATTATAAAACAACCGCCGAATAACCTTTTCCGCATCCTCATATGATATTTTCAAGCCGCGCATAGCTTGGTCAATTCCGCGCTTTCGCTGGCGCGCCGCCACTAAATAATATATATACCCTAAGCTGCGTCCAAATTTAACCACTAAAGAATACGGCAATAAACAAATAATAAAACTAAATCCCTTTAATAAACGATACTGTAAATTATTAAACATTCTACTCACCCCTACACCGATTATTGACTGACGCGTCAGTCAATAATCGGAAATACAATTTTATCGCAGCTCTAAGATCTCTCGACCGCTGACTGACTTCAATCATATTGTAGTTTTTTTGGTCAATATTGTCAATAATTCATAGACGAAAAAAGGCATAGACATATTCCTATCTATACCTTTTTTCGATGTATGCTTGCCACAAAACTATTTTTTCATTTCCAAGACCATTTTCCCCCACTGTTGAATACAGTACTATAACTTATTAAACCATTAATTTAAAACTCATTTCTTTGATTCGGATGAAAAAATAACCGAGTCGTTAATTAACTGGCTTCCCGGCCAAGGAACATGGCGAAATATTTCGTCTATTGAATTATCATCTCGCACTCTGTCCTTACTTAGCACTTTACGATAATGGATATATGGTCCTTTTTTGCCGCACTCAGGACAATATGTATTGTTTGCTCGGTGTTTGTTAGCTTTCCATGAGAACAAATTAAAATGCAGCCCGCAGTTTTGACAAATGAAACCATTGACAAAAACGCCCTCACGTTCTTCCTCGCCAACACCAATACTAACAGGCTTGTTTCTTACAATCGGTACCGGTTGCCTAATAAATTCACTGTCCATAAACTATGCCTCCTTAATATATAATAGAAAGTAGTATGTTTATTGGACCTCTAACTTTATCCAACCATCCTATTTTTATCGTCAAGTCTATAACTATATTACTATTTTATTTCGGCAATACTTGTTTTGTCCCTGCCAGCAAAGTTCCTTTATGCGGCATATATTGGCTCAAATAATCCAATAAGAACTAGAAAGTTAAGGACCTGACTTCGCTTAAATACGAAGTCAGGTCCTTAACTTATTATTAACCCTATTAACTTTATTCAAGCAACCTAGACTGCTGGCTTACTGGAACTGACAGCATCTGCGCCTAATGTATTCTTCTTCAGTATATTCCTAACCCCCGTGCCTTTCTCATACTTCCTGTGATATTTTACGGCCTCAAAGCGCTTTACGATTTCACGAACTTGCCAAAGAGGACTAGCCCAATATCCGCCACCCAAATCTACTACCGATAACCGTTGTTCCTGCATAACTTCCGTCTCCTTTATTATTAGTCAGCCAACTTGCATACAGCTAGTTCTCGATCAGCAACAGGCACTGAATAAACCAAACGAAACTATCATTTTTTACTTTTTTCGACACATTTTTACATATTTATAATTATAAATTTCCCTGTCACAAATTGCTATTATCTCCGTCGCCCAAAATACACACAAAAAAAAGCCGCATGTACTATCCTTGAAAGATAATAACCGGCTTCAGACTTTATTGATTGATTACCATGTTTAATTTATTTAATTTTACAGCTGCCGCTAGGGCTAGTCGCGACTCATATTGGTCAATATCCACACCTAATATTTTCTCAATACGCTGTTTGCGAAAAACAATGGTTTTATGATGAAGATACAGTTTGTCCGCCGCTTCTTTCAAGTTAGAACTTTGAAGAATCTCTTCAAGAGTACTTAAAAAATCAGTTCCCTTACGTTGATCATAATCGATCAAATTGCCAACTTTTTCGCGAACAAACTCATTTGCCTGCTCTTTCCCGCCTATATTAGCCAGTAACTGAAAAATTCCCAAGTTGCGGTAATGGTTCACGCACCCACTGCTTTGGTCCTGACACTGCGATGAAACAAGGGCACTCCATGCCTGCCGATAACCTAGCCTCACGCCATGCAAACCGCTGTGCTTATTACTTACACCAATTATTACCGTCAAATTAGAGGCATACTCTTTTATCTTTTCTTTTATTGCCCCAGCTATTTGAAGACTAGTTTCATACCCATCATCCACTTCTTTAATCTGGCATAGAATGCCAATGCCATCGCGACAATCCCACACCAAATAATCGGAGTCACTACTCAGTAAATCAATAATATCATCTTTTAATTGAATATCTATAATACTGTCATCGTGCTCCTCAACTAGCGTACTGTTTTTCTTAATTGCAACTAGACAACAAAACAAAGGCAATGCAAAATCTATCCCGAAAGAATTCGCTGTTGATAAAGCATGGTTGTCAACGGTAGCGTTACCAGCAAGTATATCATTAATGAAATCGCTTTTACGACGCAGTTCATAGGTAAACCTAAGTAGCCGCTCAGCCTTCCAGCGTTCCGTTATGTCAATTGCTACAAGGGCTACGGTCTTTTTTCCCTGAGCCTGATAAGTCATTGGTGCCATCCGGCCTTCAATGACTATCCTTTTTTCGAAAATTTCTACTTCGCGAATCATAACCTGTGGCATCCCGGATAATATAGTCTGCCGTACTTGCTCCAGCATTGCATCAGCGTCTTTCTTCGAGAATGCGTCATACACTGTTAACCCACAAAACTCCGGAGTAGGCCAGGTTACCTTTTCTTTATTACTATTACCAAATATTTCGACATATCGGCCATCTTCATCAATAATAAGACTAACATCAGGTACGGCCTGAACAAAGTCTGTTAACTTAGTTTTGTTTGCCCGGAGGGCCGCTTCAGTCTTCAGGTGCTCATAATTTGCCTGCATCAACGCCTGATTAGTACTAATTAACTCGGCTTTCTGTGCTTCAAGCTCTTCCAGCAGTTCCCGGTTTTCAACCGCAACCCGGCCAGTGTGTGACAGTTGACTACCAATTACCAAACAAGCGACCGACAAATTATTATATCGACTGTCACCAATATCAGTCACACCGTGTTCACCAAAACAGCAAAAACCAACTAGCGGCTTTCCTGACAATACTTCTTTCATACCGGCTATTTCAGCTACCGCCTTATTGTCAATTAGTCTTTGACGCAGCGCACAGTAAAAGACCAGCCCCAAAGCAGGGTCAGTAATTCCACCGCGGATTCTTGCTAAACGTATGCCGCCCCCACCGGCGAGCGCCATTTTATCAGGATCTGCATCCATTT
Source organism: Bacillota bacterium (assembly GCA_017889635.1). GTDB lineage: Bacteria > Bacillota > Negativicutes > Sporomusales > CTSoil-080 > CTSoil-080. Next base: position 45,526 of record JAGGAC010000026.1, read on the forward strand.
TGGTTATTACACTTCCCATAGATATGGGTTTCTCTAAGCGAATTCCGCCTCGTTCCGTAAAATAGCTGGCGACATTTACATTATATTGCCCGGTTGCATCAGCTACACCAATAGTAGTACCTGTTGCAATGCTCAAATGCTGCCCTGCTAATTCTTTCTCAGTAAATCCCAGCAACTTACAGTACGCTTCAGCTGCTACAGTATCGTCCAGCATTAAAATCTCATTTCCGTCAACAGCAGTCACGGTTGCAGTTATTTTAGTAGGATATAAGCCGTGCATCAAACTAATGCCAAACTGAAGTTCCGTCTCAAAGATTGCCAGCAACATACTATCATTATAAACTTCTTGTCCACAAAGAATATAATTTTTCTCCATCCGCCAATCATCAGCTGCCGCTCCGCCAACAATCTGAAATTCCCCATAAGATTCTGCTTTAATTGCTTCAATAATTTCAAAACTGCAACTATCATTTTCTAAGGTATTGCCTGGCGAAAAAAGCATCGCAAAAGCAGTTCGGCCTTGCCTGCGCATTTCCCAGGTATATTGCGAGTCATGAAAAAAAGGCCTTAAAGACGGAGCATTGATTGTTTGCGCCACAGCCTGCCGCCAATCCTGTGATACACCGTTCCCAATGCCGCAATGCACTCGTAAAAAAGGCGATGCTATAGCCACCACCGTAACTGTTCCATTAACAAATTCATCACAAATTTCCCCAGCAGTCGTCACCCCAAATACAGATGACTCGCCCACCACACTGTGAATACCTGTAAGCACCTCGTTTAAATCATAACTTACCGAACAAAAAACCATCACTGCCGATATACTATGTAGATGAATACTTGCCAACGCCATTTCAGCTGCCTTCGCTCCTGCCACGAACGCCGACTCATCTTTAGCCATACCATAACCTACTTCAATTGCTGGTCGATTATTCGGTTTCATATACTCCTCCAGTGCGTACTGTAAAACTACACCGAACACAGTGCACATCTTCTTTTACGAGCTTTTTCTACTTAATATGTCAGCATTACGTATTATTCGACACCAGTTTACACTATTACCCAATTTCAGTCAATGTATTTTTGTTAATTCGCACGCATTTCTTCGACATTTATCATTAATATTTCAAACCATTTTCAAATATTAATGATCGATATAAAATTATAAATTATTAAGGGGAAGGTGTCGTTTTATGAAAAAAGTTTGTCTTTTGGCATTTTTGCTGCTTTTCCTAACTTCGGCAGTTTGCGCTGCCAGCCCTTTGGCAGACTGCTCCTTAGGAGAAATAGCCTTTAACCTGGATTTGGGCGTTCCTAGTATCTCCGACAATAGTACGAAAGTTGACGGAAAACATAGTCTCGGCTATGGGGTCACTGCAGGAGTTGGCTTTGGCTTTGCCGGCCACTATTCGTACGATAACTTTGAAACAAAATCGCCGCTCCACGCGAGCAGTGAAATCAAGGCTCAACAAATTTGCCTAGTAAATAATTTATTTGATTTAGTTGGAAATATTTCAATTTTTGGCGGGGTTTCACAAACTCAGGTTGTAGGTAGTTCTAAACATAATGGTTTGGTTGTTGGCGTTGCTGGCAGCGTTCCACTTGGCTTTAATACTAAGGCTTATGCTGTTTTAACCGGCGGCACCCGCATTAGCGGCTATGAAGCCGGCCTCAGTTATGAATTTACCGACCATGCCGATCTCACGCTTGGCTATCGCGATACTAAATACAAGGACTTAACTTTTAACGATGGCAGCTCTAGCGATGCTACTGTGAAAGGTTTGGTCGGCGGCGTCAGCTTCAAATTTTAACTAGTCTTTATCCCCATAACCCTAAATAAAGACTGTGCTTAAACACAGCCCTCCATAAAAAAAATTGCTTAAAACAATACGTTTTAAGCAATTTTTTATTTATATTTCAATCAATATATGTTGCCATAATTTCACCATAATACATAATATGATAATCGCCATTAGGGTAGCAGGAGGCTTGATATTCTGCTTCCAGCTGCGCTGGAGCCATTGCTTGCTTAAAAATCACCTTGCACTCATAATGCAGTCCGCAGTCAGCAATAACTGGCGTAGCAATCTTTTTCCCAGGATTGGTTGATAATCCAGCAGCCTTAAATTTGTCCACAGACCTCCCGGATTTAGCACCACACAAGGCCAGCTCTTGTTTCATATCATTAAATGGTATACTGACCGTAAACTCGTTACTCTTCTCGATTATTCCATAAGTATACCGAGACGGTCTTACCATCGCCATAAATACCGGTTTTCGCCAAATAAAACCAATACTCCCCCATCCGATAGTCATGGTATTTAGTTTGTCGCCATCCCTCGTAGTTAGAAACGCACCTTTATTTAACTGTTCAATTGCTTTTGCGGCATATTCATTATAAGCGACCTCAGTACTCATCCATATCATCTCCTTAGAAAATATATCGAACTATACTTATTTTACCACTAAAACTGGGCATTTAGCATAGTAAAGTACATAACTGCTTACACTTCCTAATAATATCTCCCTAATAACCCCTAAACCTCGGCTGCCCATTACAATCAAATCATAACTCCTTTCAGCGCAAAAATCCACGATTACCTCGGTTGGCAAACCAACTTCCACAAAACTTTGCACTGCCACCTGCGCCGGTATTTGTTTTAAAGTCTCGTTAACAACCGCCAGACCAGCGTCCTTTATATCTTCGACAACTTTTTCTGGAATATAAATGCCGCTACCAACATCACCAAAGGCCGATATTTTTGAAAATAGATTAACTACATTCAAAACGCTTACTGACGCATCACTAAGCTCAGCCAAATAGCCAGCATGGGCTGCAGCCCGCAAAGAATTTGGCGAGCCATCTGTCGGCACCAAAATATTTTTAAACTCAGGCATTTTTATCCCTCCCACTTATTTTAAGCCGACTTCGGCTTTGGATTTACACTTGGTGACCGCCTACGAATGAAAAGCGCTAGGAGACCACCGAAAAAACACAGGATTGCAACCGTAAAAAATACATCCTGGAACGACATAATAGCAGCCTGCTTAGCAACCATCGAACTCAGCATTGCTTTAAAAACTGCATATTGCGCTGGCAACAGTCCCCGGCCAGTGAGCCATCCCTGTACTGCCACCGCAATCTCTGAGCTTGTCATACCTTGGTTTCCCCATAGAGTTTGAAACAACTGAAATATTTCCTGCGAAGAGTGGTTAGCAGCTGTTAAGTATTCTTTTAATACCGCCGTATGGTATATTTCGCGGCGCGTTAACAGTGTTTCAGCAAAAACAACCCCGATACTGCCACCAATAATTTTAGCTAAATTAAATATTCCTGATCCAACCCCGATTTTATCTTTCGGCAACGAGGACACAGCACAATTAGTCAACGGCGACATGGTTAGCCCCAGCCCCATTCCAAATAACGACAGTCGGAATAAAAAATCATGTGTTGCATAATTTAAATTTATTGTATCAAGGGAGTACAACGCAGCGGCAATAAGCATAATCCCCGTAAATGCTGGGGCACTTGACCCAAAGCGGTCGGCTAACCGCCCTCCAATTGGTGAAAAAAATACCATAGTGGCAGTCATTGGGAGCATCATCAAACCCGCGGTTGTCGAATTATACCCCAAATATGATTTTAAGAAAAACGGTAATAAATATGACCCACCGTAAAAAGCAACAAAAGATATAAACCCGATCACATTGGCAATTGCAAAATTTCGATTGCCAAACAGCCGCATGTCGATCATAGGGTTATTCACCCTGAATTCAACTGCTAAAAATAGGATAAATGCGGCGACAGCCAAATAAAACAACGTTACGATATAAAACGAATCCCAGCCTTCCTTCTGGCCCTGGTTAAGAGCTACTAGAAGCGAACTAATACCGATAATTAATAGCGTTGCTCCCGGATAGTCTACTGTAACTTTGTCTTTACTTCCTGAAGCTGGAATGATAAGCAGCGCTAAGAAAATGCTGATTATACAGACCGGCCCAATCGAAAAGAAGACTGAGCGCCAGTCAAACTTTTCGATTAAATATCCCCCGAGTGTAGGTCCCATTGCACTGCCGGCAGCAGCCATCGCGCTCCACACGCCGAGTGCCTGCCCCCGTTCATGAGGATCAAAAGTTTCGGCAACAACAGTCATCGCATTAGGCAACAACATTCCAGCTCCCACCCCCTGAAGAATCCGGAAAATTATCATTGTCGCTGATGATGCTGCCACCCCACAGAGCAAAGAGGCGACGGTAAATAAAATCAACCCCAGTATATACACCTTTTTCGCACCAAACAGATCGCCGAGCTTACCGGTTAAGGGTAGCGTCGAGCCATATGGCAGCATATATCCCAGCGACACCCAAACAATCGAATCCATATTGAAATTTAGTGCCGCCATAATGTTTGGAAGCGCAATGTTAACACAGCTACTGACATATGAGCTAAGTACCGTTCCAATACAAACAGCACTTAATATCGCATATTTTTTAAACATAAAATTAGAACCTTCCATACGGATTTCTTTTAGTAATTTTTACTTACGACCAACACTTTACCTAGTTGAAATTTTTATTATTGCTGACATTCCCGGTTTTAGTACCAACTCGGATTCCTCAGGTTTAATTTTAATTGGCAGTCGCTGAGTAACCTTAGTAAAATTTGCCGAACTATTCTCAGTTGCAAGTAAGGCAAACTGCGACCCGGTTGCCGGGCCAACCTCACTCACCTGTCCGGTAAAGGTCGTACCAGGATAAGCATCAACCGTAAATTTGACCTGTTGACCGATTTTAACCCGTCCAATATAGGTTTCTTCAATATTTGCGCCAATCCAAACGTCAGCCGGATTTGTTATACTAAACAGTTGTTGACCAGCGGCAATAACTTCACCGACCTCAGCCGACTTTATAGCAACCACCCCGGAAACCGGTGCCTTCACGAACGCATCCGCCAATTGAAGTTCCACAAGTTCAAGCGCCGCCTTGGCTTTTTGAACCTGAGCCTGAGCCATCTGAATATCCTCCTGGCGTGAGCCTTCGGCACTAAGGCTTAATGCTTCGGCAGCCGAAGCATATTTTGCTTTAGCGATATCATAGGCAGTACTACTGGCATCATTCTGATGTGCTGATATTACCCCATCCTTAAATAACGCTTCATCCCGTTCACTATTCTTTCGGGCATTTTCCATACTAGCCTTCGCCTCTAAAACCCCTGCATTAGCCTGAGCGATCTCCTGATGCCGCTTTCCGGCAATTGTTGCCGCAAGATTAGCCTCGGCAACCGCCAGGCTAGCTTTCGCCTGATTTACTTGTGCCGCAAGTTCCTCTTTTTCAATTACAGCAATTACCTGGCCAGCCTCGACATTATCGCCTTCATTAACCAAGACTTTCTCTATCCTGCCACTTGCTTTAGCGCTTACCGCAACAATCGTACCTTTTACTCTGGCATCATCGGTTGACACTGTCTGACTGGCATAAATCCACCACCATATTCCACCAGCCACGAAAATCGCCACTAATAGTATTGCAATCATCGCCACATGGCGGTTATTTAGCTTTGGAGTAACCTTATTCACAAAAATTCCCTGCCTCATTTTATAAATTCTTATTCTGCTAAAATAAAAAATAACCTACTCGGCAAAAGCAGTTAAAATGCTAATTTCCTAGTAGATCGGTACGTAATATTTTTATCTTCCTTTCCAACTTTTTCAATCGATCCTCCAGCAACACTTCCAGCTCCGGCACCCTAGTAATACCTGCTTCAGTAATAGTATAAATCCTTTTGCTGCGAGTCTCCGAACTAGCCCATTCGCCAACAATATAGGACTTCTCTTCCAGCCTTCGAAGTAGCGGATACAAAGCATTGGTATTTGGAGTATAGGCGCCTTCTGTACGCCGGTTAATTTCTGTCACCATTCTATTACCATGAGCCGGACCATGCTTAAGTATTTTTAGAATGTATAAACCAAGAGTCAGTCTCATATAACTTTCATAATCCTCTACCTTTTTTGCCACGCTCTCCCTCCTCACTCTACCGTAAGCCATACTTATTATTTTTACTATTGATAATTATATCAAGATTTTGTATTTGAATCAACGCATGAAAACCCCTGCTGTACACCAAACGAGACCCGAATAAAGGAAAAAGTCGCTCAGAGCGACCGAAAACTTACTTTCTTATAGTAAACTTAACTACTGGCGCTGGTATATGACTTGAGAGCATAATGCCAAAATCTGCGAGACAACCATAAGAATATCCCGGCAACAACAATTGACATCATTGTTACCACGGCGTTCCAAGCGCCTAATAGAGCGGCAGCCGGTGCATTAGTAATGAAAGCCACTGGCAACACATATGTAAGTACAAGTCTTAGCCAGCCTCGATACATCGAAACCGGAAATCGGGCAGTTTCAAAAAAAGAATTGAATATGAACGAAAGATCATCCATCCGGATAACCCAAAAAGCCGTCGTCATTAGCAGCATCCACAGTGAATAGACGAGCACCAGCGAGGCAGCAAAACTAATGACAAACACCGCACAATCTGCTGACGACGGAATATAACTCTTTGCTGCCAAACCGTAAATTATTAACCCCAACCCAAACACGACGTCTAACAGCCGCCAGAATACCAAATGACGAAAGCTGACAAAAAACATACTGTCCACAGGCTTGGTAAGAACATAATCCAAAGTTCCCCTACGAACATGTTCTAAGAGACGGGTCATGTTGGGACGCAAGGCAAATTCGACAAAGCCCTGCAGCATATTGAAAATTCCAAGCAGCACCAGAACCTCCGAATAAGCCCAGCCGCCCAACTCATTGGTTTGATAAAAAAATATCTTAACAGTCAGTATTGCAACCCCGATCCCGATAAAACTAACCAGCAAATTGCCGATAAACTCACCGCGATATTCCAATTCTTCAACTAAACAAGTCCTGAAGAATTCACGAAAAATCCGCCAGTGTCGCCGCATATTATCCCCCCATAGCCTGATTTTTCTTCAGCCCAGAATAGTAGTCCAAATGAAAGCTCCTAAAAAACCGGTTCTGATATCGGCCTCCTTAGCAGCCCCGGTAACTAAATCAATCGGAAATCCGACCATATAGCGAAACGGCAGGTAAATGCTAACTTCTTGCAGTAATGGCGGCAATAAAGCTAATGGCGCAATACGGCCCGACATAAACAGCGAAACTGCTTCAAACATGCTGTAAATGGCGGTAACCTTGGTAATCCAAAATCCGAAAAGGCCAAACATATAACTAATAGTAAAACGAATGACTGCCCCCAGAAAAAGCGCAAAGATAAACAGCAGCCATTGAGGTCCACTTAAATTAAGCTTTAGCGCTGGAACAACCATCGCCAGTAGAAGCCACACCGGAATCAGCGCCACAATAAATAGTGCTTTATAGACAAGGTTTTCGGCAATAGCCCAATGAATGGGATGGAAAGGCCGGACAATACTGTACGAAAATGTCCCGTCGCGAATCTGACGGTCAAGTTCCCATACATCCCAAGCACTTGTAGCACGCTCAACAAAAATAAGCGTGGCAAAATAGAGAATGAAATAATCGGTCTGAGTTTCATAAATATTTATCCATACAAGCATGATAATTAGTGGTTGAACCATCGTGCCAATTAGCCAAACCAAGGTTGCGAGCTGGTAGGCAAACATTTCAATATACTTCATCCGGAGGAGAACAAGGTATTTACTTAACATGCGCATCCTCCTGAAAAGCTAAAGAAATAACTTCTTCCATCGGCGGATCCTGGATATTTAAGTCATTCACCGAGAACTCGCGTAACAAATTTGCCGCAACTTCCGAAACACGGTCTCTGGCAATGCGTAGTGTAACCTTCCCCTCTTCGCAGACGACTAATTCGCCGAAATTCTCCCACGCTACAATAGGCATCGAAGAAAGACTAACCTCGACAATTTTGTAGGGCGCTAATCGTTCGGTTAATACCTTCAGATCGCCATCATACATCAACTTTCCATGATTAATGATCATTACCCGCTCACATAACGCCGTGACATCACCCATATAATGCGAAGTCAATAATACCGTTGTTCCTGTTTCGCGATTATACTTAGCAATAAACCGCCGCACCTTTTCCTGGGTATTGACGTCCAATCCGATGGTCGGCTCATCCAAAAATAAAATCATCGGGCGATGCAGTAGTGCTGCGGCCAACTCACATTTCATCCGTTGTCCCAGCGATAATGTACGGGTCGGTTTGGTCAAGAGCGATTCTAATTCCAGAAGTTCGACCAGTTCGTCCAGGGTTCGGCGAAAGGCGTTCTCTTCCAGTTCATAAATAGCTTTGTTGACCAAAAAAGTTTCCATCGGTGGAATATCCCAAATCAGTTGACTTTTTTGCCCCATAACCAAACTGATCTTTTTTTTAAACTCAACTTTTTGCTCAAAAGGAACAAAGCCATCTACACGAATTTTTCCTGCCGAGGGGTAAAGCAGCCCCGCCAACATTTTAATAGTAGTGGTTTTCCCAGCGCCGTTAGGCCCCAGAAAACCAACTATTTCCCCCGACTGAATGGTAAAGGAAACATCTTTGACGGCTTCTACATTTCGGTATTCACGCTTAAATATACTGCGGGCTGCCGCAAGCCATCCCGCCTGACGTATATGTACTTGAAAATTTTTGTTCAATTGTTCAACTTGGATCGACATTCAGCCCTCCAGCCCTTATTTTTTGTAAGCTCAACCCCTGCGCAAAATCACAGCAGCGTTTGTCCAACACGACATATATCGGACTTCTGACCTAATATATTATTCACTTTTAATTATATTACATTTCGCCCCATTTCCCTATTCCATCCTGCTTAATTAACAAATTGGACAGTCGAACGCATTGCACATTGTGCCCGAATTTTTGCCAATAAAAGAAATACCGTTGCCTGTCAAAAAGCGCTCGACAGGCAACGGTTTAGAGGGATGTTTATACAGGTTATTATTATTTGATTTTAAAATAGGCCTTCATTGGTTTAATGTTTAGACCCAGATGTATTAGACCGGCAATAATAAATATATAGCCCGCCAATTCATGCACTCCCTTGGGATAGACAGATTGAGCCGGACGCGCTGGAACGCTGGTATCAACACTATTATTAACTGCTGACTTTTCTATCGCGGGTGGCTTACCTCCGCCATGATACAGCGCCATTTGCAACCCTGTTATAGAAACAAGCAAAAAGGTCACTAACAGGACAATTGACGTAATTCGCCGCATAGCTTTCCTTCCTCCTTAAACATATTTTGTCTTGAACTAATAGAATATGTTTCACTCTAAGTATATCCCGCCAAAGTTACATTAATGTTACGGCTAAGAACCTGCTTTTACTCGGTAACAGATATACAGGCCAACCAGCCATACAGGAGCAACATATAGGGAATAACGCATATCAGGAATAAACGCCATAATTACAACCAACGCTGCCAGAAAAGCTAAACAAAAGTACGAACTAATGGGATAAAATGGCATTTTAAATTCAAGCCCCTTATACTCACGAGCTTTATGCGCCCGAAACTTCAACTGTACAACTAATATTATCGCCCAATTGATAATAATAGCAATTGTCGCTAACGCCATAAAATAGAAAAAAACCTTTTCCGGATCAAGATAGCTGATTAGTACCGCGACTAGGGTAAGCGCCGAAGAAGCCAGCACCGCTGGTACCGGTACACCATGCGAATTAAGCTTGCCAAAGATTTTAGGAGCATTACCTTGCACCGCCAGGCCATAAAGCATCTTCCAGGGAAATATCGCCAAAATAACTGTCATCGCACCAACATAAAAAATCAGTATTCGCCACATTACCTGATTAATCGCCTGCGGGATAGATTTTTTTGGGTTTTCGGCTTCTCCGGCAGTGATACCGACAAGCTCAACCCCGCCAAATGCAAACATTACAATAACCAGCGACATAAACCAGTCATAGATTCCTTTGGGGAAAAAGCCGCCATGCTCCCACAGGTTACTAATTCCGATAGGTTGTCCACCATGGCCAACACCGAAAACAATTATAAATACGCCGAAAATAATCATGCCAATAATTGCTAACACCTTGATAATTGCAAACCAAAACTCAAATTCACCATACGCTTTTACATGAATAAGATTAATTATGGTTATAATTCCCAAACAAACCAGTGCTGAAATCCAGGTTGGAACATCTCCTAGCCAATAATTTATGTAAGTGCCAACAACTGATAATTCAGCCATACCAACAACTACATAATTAAACCAATAGTTCCACCCAGCCATAAACCCCGGCAGTTTACCCCAGTACTCATAAGCATAATGACTGAAGGAACCTGATACAGGATTATCAACCGACATTTCCCCCAGCGCCCGCATTATAAAGAAAATAACAATGCCGCCAATTAAATATGACAAAGTAATAGCTGGCCCCGCCATTTTTACAACAGTGGCTGAACCATAAAACAACCCTGTTCCAATTGCGCCACCTAGGGCGATCATTTGAATATGACGGTTTTTTAGTCCACGCTGTACATGCTGCTCAGGATTATTATCATTACTCATACTTTCCTCCTCAGCCATAAATCATCGTTTGATTCTCCATAATTCTCATCTTTATATTTTGATTATTAAGAAATTAGTTTGTCTTTACCTACATAATCATAGGATAACCGAGATTAATTGTCAACGATTCCATTAATTTCTACCTGTTCTTTATATAACTTTAGGCCTTTGCAAATATACATTATTTTCACCTTCGTAACATTCTTGTAACATTATAATATTATACTAATAATATTAGTAGCATTTACTTGTTACAAATTATAAAGGAGGATTCTTACTATGAAAAAGACATTAACTGTACTACTTGCTTTATTTGTTGTCGGCCTTGCACCAACTGTAAGTGCTAATGCTGTAAATCCAGACTTAGCTGCTCCACAATATCAAATGTATGCTGCTCCAAACGAACCGGTACCACCTGCTCCACACAAAAAGAAGAAACCTCGCCCTCAACCTGCACCGCATAAACTTGCACCGCAGCAACCTGCACCACATAAACCTGCACCGCAGCAACCTGCACCACAGCAACCTGCACCGCATAAACTTGCACCGCAACAACCTGCACCGCAGCAACCTGCACCGCAGCAACCTGCACCGCATAAAAAACCTATACAGCATAAACCCGGTCAACCGGACCAGCCACAACCTTAACCAATGCGGCCAGGGTAAAAAATAAAAGCTTCCTTTATGCAGGAAGCTTTTATTTTTTTACCTTCTAGACTCCGACTTAAATCAACCAACGCAGCGATGCAAGATTTTCATAATCATTTCAACCCGATTGAATGGAGTTATAAAATAAAAGCCATCAACACCAGACTTTACCTCACAAGCAATCTTTACCGCCAAATCGACGCCTTGCTCTTCAGCCTCTTCTTTAGTCATATTAGGGTCAAACATCTTGATATATTCTGCAGGGACATTGATGCCAGGCACTTCATTATTAATAAACTGAGCATTTCTATAGCTTACCAGCGGCATAATACCGCCCAAAATCTTAGCTTGCGAACTTTTCCTTACCTTAGGCAAATAGGCTATTGTTTCGGCATCAAATATCGGCTGAGTAAGAAAGAACCCAGCTCCCTTTTCAGTTTTTGCTAACATCCGTGATAATTCCACATCCTTATTCAGGACATTAAGATTCAAAGCGCCGCCAATACAAAACTGATCATCAACAAAGATTTCTTTATTCATTTCTGTTATGAATTCAATTAGTTTTGTGGAATTCAAGTTAAAAACACTTTTAATTTCACTAGTGCTGGCATTTGGAATAGCATCACCTGTTACCGCCAGAACATTTCTGATTTCTTCAATATGCCCCGCTAAAAGTATAGATTTCAAAGCATTTATATTTCTGTCCCGGCAGCAAATATGCGGCATTGTTTCAATGCCTACTTCCCGTTTTATCTTGGCGGCAAGCATAACCGAGTCCACCCTAGCTCTAGCCAACGGAGAATCAGCAATAGTAATTAGATCAACTCCATGTTCCTTACAAATAAACGCATTATGAACGATTTTATCAATATTTATATCAAATGGCGGATCTAATTCTACCGCTATAGTAAATTGGCCATTTTTTAATTTATCAAAAAAGTTGTTTTTCGTTTTTCTTACTGCACGTAATTCTTTTCTTTCACCCTTAGCAACTGAGGAAGGCTTTAACGGTTGTAATTGCACTTTTTCAGCCAGTTTTTTAATATGGCTGGGAGTAGTTCCACAACAGCCGCCAATAATATTTGCCCCCAGACCAGGCATATTGCTCAATACACTCGCAAAATAATCGGGATTATTATTATAAACCATTCTTTCATTAACAATCTCCGGATACCCAGCATTCGGGAAAATTGACAGCACATCTTGTGAAAAATCTAAATTACTTATAAGTTTTGCTAAATGAGTTGGACCTACACCACAATTAAACCCATAGGCGTCAATAGTAGTAACCTTTCTTATCTGGTCTCGGATCCTTTCAAGGCTTATTCCCTTTCTGGTAAAGCCCTCAGAAGTCATAACAAACTGGGTCAAAATAAAAGCGTCAGCCGCTTTATCTTTAATGTAACTGGCAATCTCAGACAAGTAATCCAGTCGGCTAAAGGTTTCAAAAATAAAAATGTTAGCTCCAACATTCAAAAATGTGTCAACAATAAACATGTACTCATCTAAAATCCGCGTCTTATCCAATATCGTACCATCAGCTGTCATTTCAGGTATAGGTCCAATACTTGCGGCAATAAATACTTTATTCCCCAATGCAGCCTTTTGAGCAAGCGCATATCCCTTCTCCAGTATTGTTTTTACTTCCTGGCGCGTTTTATTTAGAACAATAGAATTAGCAGAAAATGTATTGGTTCTGATTAGCTGTGCTCCAGCTTCGATATACTCAGCATGAATTTTTTCTATTATTAGCGGATTAGTAATATTGGCCAATTCAGGAAATGTATCATTATTACTAATTATTTGCGAATAATAGGTTCCCATCGCACCATCGGCAATCAAAACATTGTTCTTTAAGTAATCTTTAATCATTATTTTCCTCCGTCTATGCTGGAACTCCAAATCACCGTTCGGCAAACTGGGAGTAAAACCGCTATTTTATTTATCCAATTATGCACATAGTGCTAAAATCCTTCTCATGTTCCGAAGATATTCATCAGCCATATCCTACCTGCTTACCAAACATATCTATAAAAGTTAATTTATTGTAACAACATTGTAACAATCATCTTTTATAATTAGATCAAATAAAGGAGGTTAGTACATGAAAAAGACATTAGTCGCAGTACTTGGCTTATTTGTTTTGAGCATTGGCTCAACAGTAAGCGCTCACAGCCAACTCGAGATTGCACAACAACCACCAGTGCAGACCGCTTATGCAGCGCCAGGTCATCAACCTGAGCCCCAGCCTGCTCCTCAGCCTGCTCCTCACAAAAAGAAAGCAAAACCAGCTCCGCATCAAGGCGAACAACCCAGACCATAATAGGTACTGCTAAAATTTAAAAATTATTATCCCCAGACATTAAAAACTACTGATTTCCGATCTGCCTTTTGGCAGGCGAACAGTAACAGAAACTATTTGAAAAGGCACAGTGCTTTGTTGAAGTGTTCAACAGTTGCTCTCTGCCTTTTATATATTTTATCGTTATCACATAAAGCCGCAACCAACTCATAATATTGAAGTCAGTTGCGGCTTTATTGTTCATTTCTTTAACTTCAGATTACACCAATTCCATACCTAACAATAATCAGAATTAATCAACAAGTGCAAGACCAGCATTAAAGGCTTTGATATTGATGTCCGCCATACCTGTTTTGACATTTTGACGGATTGCTTCTTCCCAGTTGATATCAGTCAACTTCATTCCTTTTACCAGCGCCCCAAAAAGAACAATATTCATCGTCCGGCCGTTGCCGACTTCTTTGGCAACTTCCGCAGCTTTGATAACAGTTGTAGGCACTTTGCTCTTGATTATCTCCAACACGCCTTCAGGATAATCGTTTTTGCCCATTAGAATCGGGGCAGAAGGAATTCTGTAGTCATTGACTACGGCCTTACCTTTTGGACTCAGATATTCCAACCAGCGCAGCGCTTCCATAGTTTCAAAGGAAACCAGTATATCAGCCTGTCCTTTGTCAATAATCGGCGAATATACCTTCTTACCGTATCTTACCTGATTACTAACACTGCCACCGCGTTGAGCCATGCCATGCACTTCTGACATTTTTACATCATACCCGGCATCCATTAGTCCAGTGGATAAAATTTTACCTACCAGTATGGTACCTTGTCCGCCTACGCCAACTAATAATATATTTTTTACATCGGACATGTTATTCACCCACCCTCTTGATTGCTTTCACTGGGCAAACCTGCTTACAAACTTCACAGCCTACACACTGACTCTCGTCAATCTTGACTTTTTTGGTGCCTTTGTTAAACTGCAGCGCCGGGCAGCCGGTTTTAATACAAGCCTTACAGCCAATACACTTGTCAGTTTCAACTACGCATTTACCAAAGTAATTGCCGAATTCTTTTTTGTCAGCTTCAGACTGTTTCTTAAGTACACAAGGCCACCTGGTAATAATTACTGAAGGTTCATCCAGTTCCAATGCCCAAGTGAAGGCTTCTTTCAATTCTTTCAAGTTAAGTGGGTTTACGGTCCGTACATGCTTAATACCGAGTGCTTTTACTAACGGCTCGATTTCAATGATCGTGGTTGGCATTCCTTGGAGAGTAAAACCGGAACCAGGATTTTCCTGATGGCCGGTCATGCCGGTAATCCGGTTGTCAAGAATACATGTAATAGTATTACTGCGGTTGTATACAACATGCATTAAGCTATTAATGCCAGTATGGAAAAAAGTCGAATCCCCGATAGTAGAAATAGTCCGCATGTTTTCATTAAACCGGTTGAATATCTTCTGCGCACCATGACCCATGCTGATACTGGCGCCCATGTCGATGGTAGAATCTTTAGCATTCAATGGGTCAGACCCACCTAAAGAGTAGCAGCCAATATCCCCGGTAATCATGACATTTTTAAGTTTCGCGAGTTCATAGAAGAAACCACGATGAGGACAACCAGCGCACAACGTTGGTGGGCGGTTAGGCACAACCGAAAGATCATAGTCAATTACTGGACGTGTCTCGCCAAGTAAAGCTTTGCCAACAATATCAGGCGTCAATTCCCAAATGTTTGTGATTTTTTCCTTGCCGATACAGTGAATTCCAGCTGCTTTAATCTGCTCTTCCATAAATGGTTCAAGTTCTTCAACAACATATAAGGTTTCAACTTCTGCGGCAAACGCTTTTATTTTTGCCATTGGCAACGGATAGGAAAAACCGATTTTTAGATATGATGCGTTTTCGCCGAATACTTCCTTAGCATATTGATAGGCAACACCGGCGGCAATAACACCAACCTTTTTATTGTTCCATTCAATGTAGTTAAGCTCAGTTTCATTAGAAAAAGCTTCTAACTTTTTAAGCCGCTCTTCAACTTTAACATGAAGGTGGCGGGCATTAGCTGGCACCAAGTCGTATTTTTGAAGATTTTTCACATACGGCTTTTTAGTCGGTTTAACTGCTTCACCGATTTCGACCAAGCTTTTGCTATGACAAACCCGGGTAGTCATCCGGAACAAAATCGGAGTATCAAACTTTTCGCTAATTTCCATAGCAGTCTTGACCATGTCTTTACATTCCTGGCTGTTAGCAGGCTCCAGCATAGCGATTTTAGCAAATTTCGCATAGTTGCGGTTATCCTGTTCGTTCTGTGACGAATGCAGTCCCGGATCGTCGGCAGATACCAGCATCATGCCGCCATTTACTCCAGAATATGCAAAGCTGAACAGTGGGTCGGCCGCAACATTCACTCCAACCATCTTCGCGGCAAACAGAGTTCGGGCCCCTGCTACTGAAGCACCTATTACACATTCAAAGGCTACTTTTTCGTTGGGAGCCCACTCAGCAATGACTTCATCTTTGTACTCAGCAAGGTTTTCCAATATCTCAGTGCTGGGAGTGCCTGGATAAGCTGAAGCATAGGAAATGCCTGCTTCCAAGGCTCCCAAGGCTACCGCTTCGTTACCGGTTAATAGTTTCTTCATGCCCAAACCTCCTGTTTTTTATAATTTAAATTTATGCGGTTTGTCTTCTTCTTGCATAAGAAAGAAGGACACCCAGCGCAATAGATAGGTAAGCTGCTGCTAATACCCGATATTCCGGCGGCAACATAAAGACAATAGTATGAGCCGGAATCCAAAAAAACGGTTGAATTTTGAGAACAATAAAGTTGATAAACGCCTGCCAGTCAATATGGACTAAAACCTCCGCCAAGGCAGGTGCGGCTTTGTCGGTCTCTCTCATATCGATATAAGTGTCACTCACCCGGTGAGCCGCTGAAAACATTGGCCCAAAGGTCAGATTCATAAAGGCACTAGTATAGAACGCTCCTAAGAGCAGACTCAAAAAACCTTCGCCGACAAACAGCATGCCAGCTTTTGCCGCCCCAGCAACACCATTTGAAAAAACTTGAAACATTAGCGCAACAAGCATACCGATAATGCCCCATATAAAGGACTTATAGATCATACCGGCAGGCTTTTTCCACGCACCGGATACAATACGGATAGCGAGAAGTTCGCCCATGGTTGCCAGTATCAAAAATTTAATAAAGGCCATTATATAGGGGTGAGCCGCAGTCATTTGAATAAATACCTCGTGTGTTACAGGAACGATAAGTAAGGCTGATATCACGCAAAGCACGATTGCCCATATAAAATCTCCTTGTTTCAATTGGTCCCCTCCGTTTTACAATATTATAAACTTTCTATTTTAACCCTTAACCCTGCTGAGGGCCACGCAGGCTAAGGCAATTGAATTAAGCTTAGCTTCAGGAGAATCAGAACGAGATACCATAACAATCGGATTAGTTGCGCCCAAAATTATTCCGGCATTTTTCGCCTTAGCGTAATGAATCATTAATTTACCAAAAATATTTCCGGCTTCAATAGTTGGTACCAAGAAAATATCGACATCGCCAGCAACTTTGCTGTTAATACCTTTATGCTTTGCTGCTTCAGCGCTTGAAGCAACATCCATAGCGATCGGTCCTTCAATCACACTGGACGGAAATTCCCCTGCGGCAGCCATATCCACCAAAGCTTTGGCATCGACAGTCGCTGGCATTTTCGGATTTACTTGCTCATTTGCTGTTAACACTGCAACCTTTGGTGTAGCAATACCCATATTTTGCAGGGCTTCAATGGCGTTAAGCAGGATACCTTTTTTGGCAGCTAGATCTGGCGCAATGTTCATTCCACCATCAGTTTTAAAAATAATTTTTTTCTCGCCAGGAATTTCAAATGCTGCAAAATGGGAAAGCGTTCTTCCTGAGCGCAAACCATACTCGGCGTTAAGCGCAGCTCTGAGAAAGTTACTGCTGTTTATCAGGCCTTTCATGTAGATTTGTGCTTCACCACTACTTACTTTCTTCACAGCAATGAGCGCTGCCTGATCATCATCAGTTTCATGAATAATCTCCGTGTCAGCCGCCAGACCAACTTTAGCCGCCAGCGGCTTAATTTTTTCAGCGTCACCTACAAGAATAGCTCTTGCTAAACCTGCATCCTCAGCGGCTTTAATGGCCAAGAGTACATCTTCATCCTGCGCCACAGCCACACTAATTGTTACTTTGCCAAGCTTTTTAGCTTTGTCTACAACTTCATTAAAATTCTTCAACATAATTGTTACCTCCGTTTAATTATTGATATATCTTGGCATCCTCTTCACCTCTGAGCACTCTTAGTGCCCCGGCAGCTAAAGACTCCAGTTCTTCCTCCCCTGGGACAACAACCACAGGAGCAATAAATTTTGTCTTTTCAGTAATGCCTTTAACAACTCTCTCAGAATATGCAATTCCACCGGTCAAAATTATCCGGTCGACATCGCCATTTACTACAGTAGCAAGTGCTCCAATGTCCTTCGCAATTTGATAAATCATTGCTTTTAGAATGAGTTCAGCCTTTTTGTCGCCTTCAGTAACCATTTTTTCGACAGTACGAATATCCTTAGTTCCCAGATAGGCATAAAAGCCACCTGATCCAAATAATCTCTTTTTAAGCTCTTCATAAGTATACTTACCGGAAAAACATAGCTTGAGCAGTTGACTTGCAGGCAGTCCACCACAACGATCAGGCGCAAAAGGGCCTTCTTCTTTGCCATCGCTGATATCAACCATTCTACCGTCGCGATGTACCGATAGAGATATTCCTGTTCCCAAATGTGCCACAACAAGTTTAGCTTCAATATAGCTTTTCCCTATCTCAATAGCCACTTTACGAGCAACAGCTTTCATGTTAAGCGCATGGCACATACTTCCGCGTACAATATCCGGCGAACCTGATATCCTGGCTACCGAATCAAGTTCATCAACCGCTACTGGGTCAACGATAAACGCTGGTATCCCCAGCGGCTTAGCCAATCTGTCTGCAATAACTGCACCAAGATTAGAAGCATGTTCGCCACGTTCGGCTGTTCTAAGGTTACTCAGCATTAATTCATTAACTGCATATGTACCGCCCGCAATTGGTTTTAAGAGTCCACCCCGGCCAACTACAGCACCTAACGTGCTGAGTTCAATACCAGCCTCAGCTAAAGCCTCCAGGATAAGATCCAGACGATATTTATACTGATCAAACACTCGCGTAAATCCCTGCAATTCAGTCCCCTGATGTTCCACATTCCTCTTCAGAAGCACCTCTTCGCTGTCAAAAACTGCAAATTTCGTTGATGTAGCTCCAGGATTAACTGCAAGTACCCTTTTCATAACTCCTCCCAACATAACCTTAGCCTCAAGAGCGCAATTTCTTTATAATCTGCATCATTCTCTCCTGTTAACAGCTGGTTAAATTAATTTACATATGTTAATAGAATAAACCCTCCAGTAGCCGGAGGGTCAACTACTTTGTTTTTTTATCGGAATTTGTATTTCAGTAAGATGGCTATTTTTATCCATCGAAATCAACTCATCAATTATTGTTCGTTCCAACGCTTCACCAGCAACCTGATAATTGCTTGCCCTAATATACTCCATCACTTTCTTATAGTACTCATTTGAGCCACTATGGCTACCGTGGTAATAGATACAAGCATAATCGCCACCAGTAATTTTTTGGGTCGACTGTATGTTATCAACATTTTCCTCAAGCAAGAAATAAACCGAATCATATTCATCAAACTTCCACTTGTTTAAATTCTCTTCTGAAATAGTAAATCCTACTTTTCCAATGAATAATGGAATTCTAGTCATTTTTTCAAGTTTCCGCACAGAAAACTCTAACTCGGATATTGATCCCATTTTTTCTTTAAGACTCAAAACCGTTCTTTCGGGAATGTTTTTTATAATTACCTGGCCAATATTAGGAATGGTTAGAGCTTCTTCTATCTCTTTAACCCGATTGGCAAAACGATGACTAACTACCATCAATTCAGCAATTTTATTAAGTGTTGCCTCACGCTCCAGCTTTAAAAGTTCTAAAAAATGATTGATATCCCGATTCTCAATATGTACTCTGATATCCTTTAAAGCTATACCTAAAGATTTCAGGTAATTAATCATGTCAAGCTGTTCAAATTGTTCGGTTGAATAATATCGATACTTTGTATATTTATCAACTTCGATCGGTTTTAACAGTCCTATTTCATCATAATATCTTAGTGTCTTTATCGGCACATTAAACAGCATTGACATCTCACCAATGGTAAACCTGTTCTTCATCAATCCCCCACCGTTCGCACAAGCATACGACTTTTTTCTTCATAATAGCCTCTCATTCCTTCTGGTAAGTATAGGTTATTTGCCAGAAGACTAAAAGCTCATTCTGCCAACTCCGGCAAAATGAGCTTTTAACTTACTTATCAACAAACTTAAGTCTTTTAATATAAGCTACTCAAACTCACGAATTAATAAACTTTTTCGCCTTACTTGTTACCAGAACAAAATACTTTCGGTGGATTCAAGAATACGGTACATCCAACTCCAACCACTGCTATAAGGGCAACAATTATTATCGACACCTGATAAGCCCCTGTTGTATGAAGAGCAACCGATCCAGCAACAACCCCAGCTGTTCCACCTAATATGCCAAGTCCCATCCACATACCACCAAGTTTACCAACAATATGAGCTGGATAGTGCATCGCGCAAAACGCTTGAACGTTCGGATTAACCCAGCCCTGAAAGAATCCGGCTATAAATAGAAAAGGAACCAGAACTACCGGATTGCCATGGACAAACGGAAATTTAATCGAAAGGCAAAAAATACCAGCCATTATAAACCCAATCATGACGACCGGCTTGACTACACCTTTAAATATTTTCTGCATTGCCAAACTGCCGACTACCGAACCAATCATAAACGCGATCTGAACAACCATCATATATTTTCCGGCAGCCACCGGCCCATACCCGATACCGATCGGCGGATTAATCGCAAGATATGCCGGAGTCAAATCGTTAAAGGCCTGCATTATCCACGACAAGAAGAAAATACAAAGTATTCCAATATAGGTAACCGGTTGTTTTAACGCCAATTTAAAATCACTGCTACTGGACAAGTCACAAGCTGCTACGCTGCTATCTTCAGCTGGCGGCTTAGGACCAAAAGCAACCACCATTGACAACAAAAGGCCAATAACCGGAGCAACCGCCAACCAGGCCATCGCCGTTGTCCAACTGCCTGTTGCCTCAAAAACCGCCGGAACAGTGCCAAAACCGATAGCAATCCCCAGCGACACAGACAAACCCTGGATTCCCAATACCAAGCCACGCTCAGCCTCCGGAAACCAAACCGCCGCAACCGCTGACCCGACCCCCATTATCGCTCCGGCACCAACCCCTTCAATAATTCTAAGAGCTACAAGCGCTGGAAAGCTATCAGAAAACGTTGGGATAAGAATGTCACCCAAAAACATTAACACACATGAAGCAATAAACACCGGCACCGCTCCGACCCGGTCCACAAAAGCGCCGCCAGCAACTGCCCCAACAGTTACAAATAGTGTAAACGCGCCCATAAAAGCCCCTGTAGCTTCTCCAAGGCTTAGCCCCAACTGACTGGCAATGACACCTATCAAAGGCGCAAACGAGATAAGAATTATTCCCTCGGTTACTGTAATGAACCAAAGAGCCAATAAAACAAACCATCGAAACTTTGGATAATAAGAAGCTGCACTCATATTATTTCTCCTCTCGTTTAGTTACTAGCAATAATCAACCAAGTTCAACTCTTTTAAATCAATCTAATATTCGCAATATTATTATTGCACTTCTGATAAGCGAATTTCAACTACATTATTCTGTGGATAATCAGATTCTGAACGATCTAAGGGGAAACGCCAGCCAGCGACAGAAATTGGTTTATTTAGATTGTTCACTGACTTTCCTTAAAATCATGCTCGCATAATATCGGCATAAAGGCAAATACACTTGGAAGAATGCTCAATCATTATCCATTTATTATATGTACCAAAATCATCACCCTTCGGCGGTAGCGCCCGGCATTGGCCTTTTTTTCACATTCAAACTAAAAAAATACCCCGCTGCGCTATTGACTGAATCTTTCTACATAAAGACATTTTTATTATACCATTCAACTTTTTTTTGATAAAATAGAAAGAGCAGGTTGCACAATCGCAATAATGCATTAATTACAAAAAGCAAAATCTTTCATGGCGCAAAACCAAAGTGCGTAGCTTACTAAATTATTTGCTCCAGGCACTTCTTGTTGTGTATAATATACTAAGCAAATAACCTGGGACATTGCCTGAAGGAGGACAAATGGACACCCGACAACTACGTTCCTTCATTGCTGTAGCCCAACATCTAAACTTTACTGAAGCAGCAAAACATCTGCATCTCGCCCAATCTTCCCTCAGTCGGCAAATAGCGGAACTAGAAAAAGAGCTCGGCGTTACGCTATTTTATCGTACCAACCGTGCTGTTCAGCTAACATCTGCCGGCACTTTAATGCTTAAAGAAGCTACCGCCCTCATTAGCAGAATTGACGAATTAACCGAACAAACCCGTAAAGCAAATTCCGGTTTAATCGGCAGCCTGAAAATTGGCTGTCAGGGCGTAGAAAAATATTTTTTCCCCCAACTAGCAAAACACTTTCGCCAAGCTTACGCTAACATTAATGTAACTATTGATTGGCTAAGTATAAAAGCGCTAACTTTAGCATTAATTCACGAACATATTGATGTTGGTTTTACCCTGGAACTAGAGGTTCAAAATAACCCTGATCTAATATCAAAAGTGATATATACCGATCCCTTGGTAGTAATGATGCCTTACGACCATCCATTAGCTAAGAATAGCAGTATCAGCCTAGCCAGTTTAGCAAAAGAGCCCTTTTTAATTCTTTCGCGTCAAGAATGTCCCAGTGGGTTTCAAAACACAGTCCGGCTATGTATTGACAACGGCTTTTCCCCTGACATTGTAAGTGAGCCTTCTTCATTGGAAGCACTTATGTTATTAGTAGAGTCGGGACTTGGTATTTCGCTAATTTCACAGCATATAGAAGCTTACGGTAATTCCAACCTACGATTTATCCCCCTCACCGAGAAAGAAGCAACAATCAATATAGTTGTCTGTTGGCATAGAAAAAACACAAATCCGATAATCCCTATATTTATCAATGAACTTGATCAACTACTATTATCATATAACAAACCAGCTACTTCACAGTAACTGGTTTTTGTTGTGGCTTATGAGTTAAAGATATAAATAAATTACTATCTTGATTTATAAGACAGGCCGTAACAAAACAGTAATAAATCTGATAAAATGTTGTTACATGCTCTTGGTATAATATTATTAATTAGCTGTTTAAGGAGGTTTTCTTGTGAAATTGTCTCAACGGTGTCGCATCACCTTAATTTCTAGCTTAGTCATTGCAGCTTTATGCCACCCTGTGTTTGCAGGCCCAATTGAACTCACTTTAGACGATAGTATTAAATTAGCACTTAAAAATAATTACGATACTAAAATTGCAGAGGCCAACAGGGAACAGTATGCCTGGGCCATAAAACAAGCTAAGGCAAATAAAGGAGCTGCACTAACCTACGCTCATACCAGCGAACGTTATAATACCCCTCCTACTATATACACGCCCAACTATACATATACCAACACTTTTGACAATCAGCTGTCCCTCACTTTCCCAGTATACTCCGGCGGTAAATTAGAAAGTAAAATTGACCAGGCCAAACTTGATCTCACTGTTGCTGATCTTGATCTCGCTACCGCGAAACAGCAACTAAAACTAAATGTAGTAACCTACTACTTTAATGTCCTCGAGTACCGCAACGAAGTCCGAAATTGTCAAGAAACGGTTAATAATTACACAGAACACCTAAACCTGGTTAACAATAAATATCGTCTAGGTATGGTGGCAAAAACCGATGTTTTATCAAGCCAGGTCAATCTGGCTGACGGCCAAGACAGTCTGATTAAAGCTCAAAATAACTATAATAACGCAGTAGCCACTCTCAATAATGCGCTTGGTCTTCCTCATGGTTCAGAGTTATCCCTAAAAGATGACTTTAAATATGTAAAAAATACACAGACCCTTGAAGAATGCCTTAATTACGCCGAAAACCACCGACCGGAAATAGCCCAGTATAAAGCAAAAGTTGCCAGTGCTGAAGCCGATATCAAAATTGCCAAAAGCGGCTATCGTCCAACAGTTGATCTCACCGCCCAACAAGACTGGAATGATAGCCATCTACCTGGAACAGAAAACAGTAATTGGCTGGTAAAATTGACTGCATCTTTTAATTTATTTGATTCAGGCTTAACCGACTCCCAAATTCACCAAGCTGACTACAGTTTGACCAAAGTTCGCCACCAAGCTAACCAAAAACGCGATTCAATTTTACTGGATGTACGTCAGTACTATTTAAGTATGTATGAAGCCGAAAAAAGAATTGAAACAAGCAAAGTTTCTGTTAATCAAGCTTCCGAAAACCTGATGATTGAGAAAGCCAAATATAATCTCGGAGCTGGTACAAATATCGATGTCCTTGACGCTGTATTATCACTTGATAAAGCCAAGAAAAATTATACTCTGGCGTTATATGACTATAACACCGCTAAAGCCTCACTAGAACAAGCTATGGGGATACCAGTTAAATAAACCAATCTTCTCAAGAGAACCGCTTAAACCAATGAGTTTAGGTGGTTCTCTTATGTTAAATCCATAAATTCATAAACTGCTTTTAGCAATAATGCGTTTTATCTCTTCAATCTCTTTTTTCAGTTCTTTAAATTGCGTTTTAATTTCCTGTTCTTTTTGTTCATTCTCCAACTCTTCTTGGCGAGCGTCTATAAGCGCCCGCTGGGCGGCAACAACTACGAGCACCTGACCTAAAAAACCAAAGAAAGCACTAATAACAAGTTGCTCCGTAATCTTAAGTGGTTGAGTTGCTATAACAAAACCAATTAAAAACTCTAACGTAACAATTTCATCAGGACTTAATTGAAACAGTAATGCGTCATCCAAAACCACCACCCCAGTCATTGCCATTTACGATAAAATATGTTTTATATTAATTGTCTATGATACACACTACCGCAAAATGAAATAAACGACCGGGAAAAAATCTCCCGGTCGTATACTTACAACGCCTTTTAGTAGCGCTTATGCAAGTAATTCAGCTTCTTCATTTACTTCTACTTTGGCTTCAGTATTTTTTTGCGGCACTGGTTTTCCGACTGACATAAGCTCACGGATTTTCGCTTCGATTTCTCTTGCGACTTCAGGCTGTTCCTTTAGTACCTCTTTTGCATTCTCCCGCCCCTGTCCCAATCGGTTTTGGCCGTACGAATACCACGCACCGCTCTTATTTATGACCTCTAGCTCAACGCCCATATCAACCAAAATCCCCTCATGGGAAATTCCCTGGCCATACATGATGTCGAATTCAGCCTGTCTAAACGGGGGAGCTACTTTATTCTTGACTACTTTCACTTTGGTACGCGAACCGACCACATCATTACCCTGTTTTAAAGTTTCTCCTTTACGGACTTCAATTCGTACCGAAGCGTAAAATTTCAGCGCCCGACCACCGGTTGTAGTCTCAGGATTGCCAAACATAACCCCCACTTTTTCTCGCAGCTGGTTAATAAAAATAGTAATGGTACGGGACTTGCTGATTATTGCCGTCAATTTGCGCATCGCCTGTGACATAAGTCTGGCCTGCAAACCAACATGCGAATCCCCCATTTCACCTTCAAGCTCAGCCTTCGGTACCAGTGCAGCAACAGAATCAACAACAATAACATCAACAGCATTACTCCGCACTAAAGCCTCCGCTATTTCAAGCGCCTGCTCTCCACTATCCGGCTGAGAAACAAGCATTTCATCAATATTAACGCCAAGCGCTCTTGCATATACCGGATCCAGCGCATGTTCAGCGTCAATAAAAGCTGCTACACCACCGGTCTTTTGTACTTCAGCAATTATATGCAGCGCAACAGTTGTTTTACCAGATGATTCCGGGCCATATATTTCAACAACCCTCCCGCGCGGAACACCACCAACCCCAAGCGCGACATCTAACGATAACGCCCCCGTTGGAATTACATCAACCTGCATATTGGCAACAGCCTCGCCCAGCCTCATAATCGAACCTTTGCCAAAATCCTTCTCAATTTGCTTCAATGTATTTTCAAGCGCCTTTACTCTGTCAATTGCTTCGCCATTTTTCTCAGCCATAGCTATTCCCTCCACAGAACTAATGTTCAGTTATATTTTATCACCGAACATTAGTTCTGTAAATAGCTTTTAAATAATTTTTGATATTATTGCTTTTGTTTTTTTACAGCCTGATAATTATTATATCTTTCCTTGCCTCTTTCATAAGCATTCTGTTCCTCTTCGGCGGTTATTTCCAGCGGCGGTACCCTAATAGGTTTTTTCCCTGCATTAAGTGCAATCATTGTAAAGTAACCACTGAGCGCCTTTTGGCAGGGATCATTGCTGTAGAGGTCTTCAACAAAAACTGTAACCGCGACTTCCATTGAACTACGGCCAACAAAAGTCAGATGAGCATGACAAGTCACCAAGTTTCCAACATATATTGGAAGGTGAAAAGTTAATTCATCTACTCGGGCAGTCACAACATTGGTAAGTGCATGACGTTGGGCACAAACGAAAGCAGCATTATCCATCATCTTCATGATTTCACCGCCATGAACATTTCCTGCCGGATTAGCCTGATTAGGCTGCATAACCGCCGACATTACAACTTTTGAGCAAGCTACCGTCTTTCCCTCCACAACATACCTCCTAGCTAAATTTCCACTTTTTGGTTATTAACTGCGTTTTTAGTATATCACAGGTCCAGTCGCTAACTGTTAAAATACAATTAAGATTATTTAACTTTCGGGCTAACTTGATCAGATTTCCTGTTGATTTTTCCCGAAACATGACTGTAACGGTAGCAACTTCACTTGATTACGCATAATATACACAGGAAATGAAACCGAATATAAGGAGGTATTTGTATGGGTCTCGGTAGATTCGGTTGCGGTGGCGGCGGAGGCTCTATCGCTATTGTGATCATAATCATTATTCTGCTCCTATTATTCTGGGGTGAAGAAAGTTCTGTATCTATTTAAGCTCAACACTTTTCACTTACAGAATACTATCTCGCCCTGCTAGCACCCCTATTATCCCCCCTATTTTATAAATGGCAATGGTACTATCAGATAATTAGTCAAGCCCTACCAGCCAGCCAAACTTCTAAATACTCCATAACTAAGCACCTATTTCTTATTGAAATAGGTGCTTAGTTATGGAGTAGAGCATGCATGATCACACTCCTTTACTACAACTATAGAAATAATCCATCAACTAGATATCTTTGTATCTAATAATAAGAATTTTTTACTAGCCGCCTTTTTAATACCAAATCTTAAAGATATTATGTAGATTTATCCTTGTATAATATATAACTATAAAGGAGGGAACGCCTACCAAGCAATATTACAAAGTTAATGTGCATAGAAAAAAACATGTGAAGACCCCGTGGATATTAGTAACTTCACTGTACAATTCAAGGAAAAAGCAGCTGCCGTTGAAATCCCTGGAGCTCCAATTAAGCTGGCGCAATAGTAAAGAACAGCAATCAGTAATTACAAAATAACATTGCTTAAAAGGAGCGATATTTTCTTGAAATGGGTTAATCACAAACTGGTTACAGGCAGTTTAATTTTTGCAGTAACCGGCAATCCGATTCTAAGCTTAGTTTCAGCAGCTGGCAGCATTGTTCCAGATGCTATAGAAAGAATGCCAATCGGCAAACGAATGACTCATAGACAATTCTCGCATTGGTGGCTTCCATATCTGGTAGTCTTCTATTTATCATATTCCTCTGCATCACAGCATGGGGTTCTTAATATAACTGCCAAGAATATTTACGACTTAGTTTTCTATCAACATTTTTCGTCCCTAAGCGGCTTTTTAGTGATAGCTTACTTCAGTCTTGGTAGCCTGCTACACATTGCTGAAGATGCCTTCTGTGGAACAGTTCCTTGTATTACTATTCATCACCGGATTGGAATAAAATTATTTAAGGTCGGCTCACCACGGGAATATTTGATCGCTTTTAGTCTCAGTTTGCTGCTTTTGTCCAGTAGACTGTATTTAGGCTGGTTTTAATAACCACCACGGCTTAATCATAATCATGATTAAGCCGTGGTGGTTATTTTTATATTTTAAAATTTTGGATTGCCTGTTGTAATTCCTCTGCCATCTTAGCTAACGCCTGACCAGAAGCTGCAATTTGTTCCATAGATGCGGATTGCTCTTCAGTTGCTGCTGATACCGTCTGAGTCTGGCCAGCGGTATTTTTGCTTTCGTCGTCAATTGCTTTTACAGCCCCCACAATTTGCTGGCTACCAGCAGCCATCTCCTCTATAGCAGTCGATATTTCCCGTACTTGATTGGACATTTGTCCAATCATCTGAACAATTTCACGGAAACTTGCTCCAGCCATATTAACAACCTCGGTGCCTGTTGTAACTTCTTTTTTCCCTTCATCCATAAAGGTAACTGCATCACTAGTCTTACTTTGAACTTCACTAATTAAATTGGCAATTTGCTTTGCAGATTCTTGGGACTGTTCAGCAAGTTTGCGTACTTCATCAGCAACCACTGCAAATCCGCGCCCCTGCTCCCCAGCTCTTGCCGCTTCAATTGCAGCATTTAAGGCTAAAAGATTAGTCTGCCCAGCAATACTTGATATAACCTCAACAATTTGGCCGATCTTTTTCGATTTCTCTTCCAATTCACTAATCACATTTGCTGTATTTGTTGTCTTCTCTTCAATAACAAGCATCTGATTTACTGCTTTTTCTATAGCTTTTTCTCCGTCATTTGCTGTCCTTGCCGTTTTTTCCGCCGCACTTGAAACTCCATTGGCATTTGACGCTACTTGCTGTATTCCGGCTGACATTTGTTCAACAGTAGCGGTTGAGGCTTCTATAGCCTTAAGCTGTTTTTCTGTTCCTTTGGCAACTTCAGTAATTGAAAAAGCAACTTGATTGGCTGCTTGTGCTGATTGCTCAGCACTTGATGCCATTTCCTCAGAAGATGCAGCCAAATGTTCAGATGTTTGAGTCAACTGCCTAATTAAGCCTCGCATATTTTCGTTTGTTTTATCAAAGGCTTTCGCCAGATCACCAGTTTCATCCTGCGAATTAAGATGATCTGCCAATACATCAATTGAAAAATTCCCTTTAGCAATTTCACTCATATGTAGAATTGCGCCATGAATTGGTCTGGTAATCTTCCGGGTAATAATAACAGCAGTTCCTATGCCGATGACAACCGCAACTATTGTCAGTACTAGCAATACCACATAAGCACCTTTCCCTGTAACCTTAGCATCCTCAAACGCATCGTCGATTTGTTTATTACGAAATTGAATATATTCTTCTTGCTTTTTACTAATCTCCGCCGCCGTAGGCTCTAACTCACTTCTCATAACTGCAAATAGTTCTTCGAATTTCCCTTCCCGCCTTAACGGAATAACCTTTTCCATAGCTATTTTATTGTATGCATCATCCAATGCTTTTAGCTCTTGTGCAAACTGCTTATCCTGCGGAGTAATTGCCATCTCAATTAATTCTTGAGTAATTTGATTATCTTCTTTCCCTAGCTTTTCATACTCCTCTAAATAAGAATCTTTTCCTATAACTAAAAAACCTAGTACTTGTGCCATTTTTAAATTATTATTACTAACTAGCTTATTGGTTTTTTCCAACAAAACTAGATTTTTTTCCTGTAAATTTTCATTAATACAATTCATACTCTTAATCAAATACATTCCCACACTAGTAGAAATAACCATAATTACGAGAACAACTACAAAACCAATCGTAATTCTTGTTCCAATTCTCACGTTGCTAGCACCATCCATTTTTCTGTATATTTATTTTCCATCATTACACAATTAGCCATCACATTACTAACATTGGATAACTATTTATATCGTAATCACCTCAATCCCCCGCCCCTCTGCATCGTCTACAAATATATTGCCTCAGATTTACTATAATCAAGTTTACGGCTACGTGCATTTATTGTTGCATTTCCAAATTCTTTTTCCTTATTCACCTTTCATTTTTTGACATTTTATTATCTTTTTTCGATATTATTTTACATTTTCCTCTATCTTTTTCCAATTATATCTAAACTTCCATACCAAATTCTAATATTACAAGAAATATTCTAGCATCAAGATTGACAAAGATTCTAAATAGCTGCTATGTTATTTCCAATAATTTCTATAAGTTTTAGTTATCTAAGTTTGCTCACGCCAGGAATATTGATATGACCACCTTACTCCATGAATAGCTATAAGTAATTAGAGAAGCCATGGGCTTATAAGCCCATGACTTCTCTAATTACTTATATAAAAATCTGGTCAAACATAACAATTTTGTTTTCAGGCACACAAATTGCGTTAAATAAATGTAGATAAAAAATCCAACAACTTATTTGTTGGCTCAATACTTAAATTTAGGCATATAAAAACGCCCTCATCCAAGTAATATTTATTCTCAAAACGGTAAAAACAGTACCATTGTGAGAATATGAAAAAAATTTAAAGGAGAGTAAAACGAGTTACCTTGATACTGCCCACGAATTATACAAAACAGCAGCATTATCTCCGCAAACAAAACTTTGCTGCGTTACAAACCAGCCAAAGTATCTATCAGAATTAATTTTTCCCAGCATCATGCACGAAATGAATTACGGCTGTGGAACAACAGTCCATTTAGGTGAACTAAATCCCCAAGCAACTAGATGGCAACCTTCGCGCCCTCCAGCGCAAAGATCTCTTCATTACTCAACCTACCTATCATTATACCAGTGGAGGTTGCTGTTAAAATAACACCATATTTATTAGTCAGAAAGTGAGGTTTTACTATTGCTAAAAATCTGGTTTTGGGCATTAAGACCTTGGTCTTATACTGCCGCATTTGTGCCTGTCGCCCTCGGTACCGTTTTAGCTGCATGGCAGGACAAATTCGATATTGGCTTGTTTCTCCTGACACTGGTGGGGGGAGTTTTTATGCAGGCAGGAACTAATTTAATAAATACCTACGGTGATTACATATCCGGAGTAGACACTCTGGATTCGGCAGTAACTTGTCCGCAATTAGTATCCGGAATATTGAAACCGTTTGAAATAAAAGCAGCCGGAATAGTTTTTTTTGCTTTTGCCTGCGCAATTGGAGGCTGGCTCACTTATCAGCGAGGCTGGCCAATCATCATTGTCGGCTTGATAGGCCTAATAGGCGGTTATTGTTACACCGCAGGTTTTTCATATAAATACAAAGGTTTGGGTTCGATTGTGGTCTTTTTCCTGATGGGCCCACTCATGGCTTGGCCGGCATATTTTATTCAAACCGGCCAATTGAACTGGCTCCCAGTATGGGTTTCCCTTCCTGTTGGGTTTCTTGTGGCCGGTATATTGCATGCTAACGATCTAAGGGATATGGCTTATGACCGCCAAGCAGGCATAAAGACTCTTGCATTAATTCTCGGACTGCGAAAAAGTATGACTCTTTATTACAGTTTGTATTTAGCCGCTTTCCTTTGTCTCGCCGGAATGGTGTCTGCTTCACTTTTGCCTTGGACAGCTGCTTTACCGGTAATATTAATACCAACAACATTAAAATTACTAGACCAAGCTAGGATTGCTGCCAAAGGCTCGCGTGAAGCTATGCTCGTCCTCGAAAGCGCAGCCGCCAAATTTCATTTTCAATTTGGTTTGTTGCTGATTGCCGGTGTTGCTATCCATCCCCTTGCGCAAAGGTGGCTAATGTGAATAAAAAACCTGCCACAATACAGATATTACTTTGCCTTCTATTGGCATTTTGCTTTTGGTATCTTACCTTTACTGTGAAATTATTGAATTTCTGGCTCTCTATGGCGATTGCCGCAATCATTCTGTCCACTCTGGCCTTGGCTTTCGGCGCCCATAACTTACAAAAAAGCGAACTCACCCTCGATAACTTTTTACGCGGGCTTTTTGCTGCACTTATCCTTTACGGAATCTTTAGGGCCGGAAATATCATTTCACAAGCCCTGTTTCATTTTGCTAAACCAGAGATATCTTCAATCTATAGCATCCGTAGTGAAGGACAGGCCGCCATTATCACCTTTGTGTTGTTATTTATCACCAGTCCTGGGGAAGAATTCTTCTGGCGAGGCTTTCTACAGCGCTGGACAATGGAACGGTTTGGCCCTATAATAGGCTGGCTCACTGCCTCTATAATCTATGGCGCCGTTCATATTGCATCAGGTAATATCATGCTAGTGCTGGCAGCGCTGGTCGCTGGACTATTCTGGGGCTGGCTTTACCGTTATTCAGGCAGCTTGTTTGCATGCATAATTTCACATGCAGTTTGGACTGTGGGGATATTTGTTTTGTTTCCAATCCTATAGCCAATATAAATAATACACTTCCTTTATAAATTGCCCACTTTCATTTTTCTCCTTGTACTGGAATAAATTCCATAATCAAAACCCGAATAACCGCTAATATTGGAACCGCCATAACCATGCCTAAAACACCAAACAAATGACCAAAAAAGAGTAAGCCGATCATAACAACAACAGGATGAAGATTAACTGCCCGCCCAATCAACTTAGGGGAAATAATATTGTGATTAATCTTTAGCATCACAACATAAAATACGACAACTTTTAGAGCAATGGCTGTTGAATGAACCAGTCCAAGGCTTGTCGCTAAAAAAGCAACAGCCACCGGCCCTACAACCGGTACAAATTCAGCGAAAGTGCCAAGTGCAGCAAATACAGCCGGAAACGGCTGCCCCATGATAGTAAAAAATATAAATCCCGCAATCCCGGAAAATAAACATACTGATAATTGCCCTCGAATGTAGGCGCTTAATACCCTGGCAATCTCAGCACAAACTTTAGTTAATCTAACCTGTTCATATTCTGGAGCAAAACTAAATAAACCGGCACGCAATTTTTCTCCATCTTTCAAAAAGTAAAAAACAATAAAAGGAACACCAATAAGTTCAACAACTCCAGACATTGCATGAAGTAGTGGGTAGATAGCATTCTTTAAGCCTTCTAATGCAAACCCCGCAACCTCATTTACTCCTCCATTAACATATTCAGTAAGTTCGGGTGGTAAATTTAGACGTTCCATCAGCGCATCAATTTCAACTGGATTAATATAGTGTGGAAGCTTAGTTGCAAACTGGGCAAAACTCGGCAAAATAGAACGTACTATCCAACAAGAAAACAGCAGAAAAGCCCCTAAGAACAGTACAAGTATAAGAATTGACGCCCAGCTGGACCCTATACGTCGTTTAAGTTTTTCCACCAATGGACGAAGTAACAGGGTAAGTAAAAACGCAATAAAAAGCACAATCGCAAGCTTGGTCGCAAGCCAAAACACCAATGTTATAGCAACAGTCAGTAGCGCTAGGTATCCGTAAGTCCAATTCCATCTAATCATTTAGCCACCCCTATTTAAAATAGTAGCCTATAAATACAAGCAAATCTTAGCCCAACAAATCCTACGTTTTGCACATCTATTTTAGCAGATAATTCGACAATCCACAAATTCTTACAAAAAAGTGAACTCATCCATTATTAACGGACAAGTTCACTTTTTCCATTTTATCAACTTAGAAAAATAGACTTAGAATTTGTAGTTAACGCCAACACCTAAACCGTCGTAAGTGGCATAACCGTCATCTTTAGTAGATTTATAGCCTACATTAAGCGAAACATTGCGATCTAGCGCATAGTTGACGCCAGCTTGCCATTCGGTAGTGTAGCTATTACCAATAATTGATGCATAGCCGTCCATTCTTGGAGCCAGCTTAGTGGTATAACCTACACCGTAAAAAACTTTGTTCGATACATTACCATAATCGTAATCGCGATCTCCAACAATAATGCGGAAATTGGGATTAAGCTTGTAATGGGCGTAGATGTCAGTCGTATTCCAATCATCGTAATCACAAGTAGAGTTATTGTTACGTTCAATACCCAACGTAAATTTGTCAGAAACATCACCTTGTAAATAAACACTACTATTATCGGTACTATGACTCAAACTGTAGTAGTTGTAACCAACAGCTGCTTCACCTGTCCACATGTTGGTGATTGGAGCCGCAAAGCCAACACTTGAAACCATCATTGAGCCGGCTACAAGTGCCAAAATTGTTTTTTTCATATTTTTTCACCCTCCTTATAGAGGATATTTTACCATCCAAATGTTACAAAACTATTACAATGCTATTGCATTTTAGACTCATTAGTCATTGAATCTGCGAAGTCCGCATCTTCATATTGCCGCTAAGCCTTACAAGAAAATGTAGCTATCGTAAATGCTAGCTACGCCATAGTTTTCCATGTGTAATAGTAATAATAAGGACACCCCTCCCCATTGATTACTTTGTAACTCTACTCAATAACAAGGCTTTATTTATTTATTTCTTTTATAACCTTCAATAGCAAAATGTCATCCTCCGGCATAAAATACCGTGTCAGATGAAAGGAGGTAGTAATATGGGAGGATTCGGTGGATTTTGTGGTGGAGGGCGTAGCCCCATAGTTGTAGTTATCATTATAATTATCCTTCTTCTCTTATTCACAGGTGAAGATAGTTCTGGCACACTTTAATACAGAACATAACTCTTTTTCATTTTTAGCATATTCTCCATCTTTAGCCAGGTGCCCCTTTATTCTAATTATGCCCCCTACTATAAAGAAAGACCTGGGTAATCTAGACCCAGGTCTTTCTGCGTGTTTTCCTGGAAGCAGTATTGCTCAGCAAAATCGCAGAATATTTTATAAATCAATATAATAAATGGCAATTATATATCGGAGTTATAAATTCTTTTTCAAACTTTTTGAGTGTATAATTTCAATTTGTGAAAGAAGGTGTTTTAGTGAAAAAGCAGATATTTGCTTTTGCTATTATAGGATTTTCATCAATCGTTTTGTTTGCTGGAGCTTTTAACTTTTTGCCCTTAAATCAGCAAATTATAGAACTAGTAGCTACGGCCTTACTAGTGGTTGAAGTACTACTAATCAGAAGCGCCAACCGCTTATCAACCGGATCATACCATATAAATCATCGATTCAATACTAGACGAAATCCTATTGAACCGATAACATTATATAAACTTCGTTTCCACAAGGAAAAAAGTTAAGGACATATGAGCACCTAAAATTCATTAGGGACAAATTAACATAGCTATGTTTGAAACCACCATTTCGCAGCCAAAAACAAGACAGTACAAAAGCTCTAATAGTTTTTGTACTGTCTTGTTTTGTGCCTTGCAAGCAGTGAATTCACTCCTAAAATGTTTCACGTGGAAATATTTGGAATTACATTTCCTGCCTCCTCAAACAAAATACAGGCTACGGTCTGAGCAGTCAATCAATTGACTGCTCTTTTTTTCTCTTATTAGCCTTGCCGAAAAATAACGCCTCCACCCTTTACCGGGTAATTCCACTTATATCCCGGCTTAGATTCCCGTAACTTCTCACATACTAAACGGCAGTTACCACATTCTAGACATCCCACATGATCAAATATCAGCTCTTCGTCTGCGTTCAATTGATATCTCTCGGCAGGACAAGAGTAAATACAGGCTTTATGAACACAATTTCTGCATTCCTGGCGATCAATAATAATGTGAGGCGTTTCATCGTTGCTTTCGAATTTGTTTCTAGCCAGCCGCTCATCTACAGATAACCTTTTCATAATGATAACGCCCCCTTTACTCCATCCTTAATCAACTGCCATACTGATGTATGACTGAGTATTGAATTTATCATTACCTTAGAAATGCGTTTTGCGGGACGACCATCGACAGTAAAGATACTTTTAAATATAGTTTCGGCCAGCTTGGGATAAGCCGTATAAAGTCCCGCGGTGTCTTTCATAAAGCCGCGGACCTTTTTAAAAGTTTCCATATCGCTTAAAACATTCAGCCTGAGCATCACTTCATATTGGTTTAGCTGTTCAGCAGAATAGTCAGCTGCTTGAATTGATTTTATTGCCGTTTCGGCTGCGGCAATACCGGATAAAATCGCGTAATCCATTCCCCGCAACGTCAACCCACTATTAATAACAAAACCTGCTGCGTCCCCGGCAATCATTAATCCGTTATCGAAAACTTTCGGCATCATGTTAAGACCGCCTTCAGGTATTAGGTGCGCTGAATATTCAAGAAGTTGTCCACCTACAATAAGCGGTGAAATGGCCGGATGCTCTTTAAGCTCCTCAATCATATCAGCTATATTTGTTTTTGCGCTTTTTATGCTTGATGCGTCAACAACTAAGCCTAATGACAAGCTTTCTTTATTGGTATATAAAAAACCGCCACCAGCAAGACCTTTGGTGCAGTCGCCAACCATTAAACAAGCAGCGCCATCTTCCCCCGACAAATTAAAGCGGTCATTAATCGTTTGCTCAGGCAAACCAACAACTAATTTTACGCCCAGTGCAATGTTTTCCATGGTTACTTTATTTGTAATACCTGCATTCTCAGCTAATAATGAATTAGCCCCATCAGCACAAATAATAATATCTGCTTCTAATCTTTCATCTCCTACCAAAACGCCGCAGGCTTTACCATCTTTTATTACAATTTCAGTGGCGGTTACTCCTGTCATCACCAAAGCTCCGGCTTGCTCAGCCTTTTTTGCCAGCCACCCATCTAATTTTGAGCGCAATACAGTATAAGAGGTGCCGGAATGGTTTGGTGAGAGAAGACCATTTACAGTAACTGCCCCCCTTTCGGTCATTGTCATAATCATTTCACGCCTTACTTCACGTTCAAGTGGCGCATCAAGCCATTCACCAGGCATTAAAGCCTCAAGTGCGTAGGAGTACAATCGTCCGCCAGAAACGTTTTTACCCCCTGGTCGTTTACCTCGCTCTAAAAGTAATACATCATAACCGGCTTTGGCTAATCGATATGCAGCAGCACACCCAGCTAGTCCCGCGCCTACTACAATGACCGGAAAATGTTCATCAGACATTTGGCTTCCCCCTTGGAATTTTAGAAACGATTATTAACTACTCGCTGCCACCAATTTACAATTCATCAAAGGCTCGCTAGAATCCTCTTGCTGAATTATCGATAAGTAAGTCCGAATAAGAATTGTCGACGCAGTACTCTTGACTCGCACCCTCAGCGAGATCAATCTTATAGCGCAGCGACGGAATTTTTACCAAGATACTACACCAAATTACCAACGGCTGATAAACCCACTAGCTAGAATATGCTCCAATCCCGGCAATCGGCCATGAATTTTAATCCAGCATAATCGGAAAATTTGCAAAGAGCTTGATTATCTATTTATTTTTCGATATAAACACAATTACGCCCCGCGTTCTTTGCTGCATATAAAGCTTTATCAACACGTTCATATATATCTTCAAATGAATCGTTACCTTTCCGTTCCGCTACTCCTATACTGCATGTAAATTTAATAGCGCATTTGTCCATGATAACAGTAGTTGATTCAACTCCTATCCTTATTCGTTCGGCTATAGCAGTAGCTTTTTCACTATTCATACCGGGCATTAGTATACCGAACTCTTCACCGCCCAATCGCCCAACAATACCACTATCTTCAATGTTATTTTTACATATATCCGCCACTACTTTAATCACTTTGTCACCTGTCGGATGGCCATATTGGTCGTTTATACTTTTAAATTCGTCAATGTCTAACAGAATAATAGCTAAAGGTATACTTTGCGCATTCTTTAACTTTCTTTCCGAATAAGCCCTAAAATACCAACGATTACTTAAACCTGTTGCAATATCAGTTGTAGCCGCAAATTCTAACTGCAAATTTGTATTATACCGAATTAGATAATTGCTCTTAACTGCAATCTGAACAATAATTGCCATCACAGCTTCTAACCAGATTAGCACGGCATACTGTTTGTGCTGAAAACCATACGCGAATCCAGCAACAGCAAGCAAATGCGGTATAGTTGCAACAACTAAAATATAAAGGATATTAACCCTAGCAGAAAGTCCCTGCATTATTAAGAGCGGCAATAATATAAAAAACATAAAACCACTGATACCATAAATCATTCCTGTATCTAATCGATTTAATATGCTAACAAAAATGATCTCCCAAGAAACTGTTGTAAAAAACATTGCTACAGGTATCCAAATGTTATATTCGACCTTTTTTAAAATAAT
Organism: Bacillota bacterium; assembly: GCA_017889635.1. Classification (GTDB taxonomy): domain Bacteria; phylum Bacillota; class Negativicutes; order Sporomusales; family CTSoil-080; genus CTSoil-080. The sequence continues at coordinate 83,389 of JAGGAC010000026.1, forward strand.
CGTATATACAATGCCTATAACAAACATCATAATACGTAACAAGATCGTTGATTTTGCGCCTATGGGATCTATAACATAATCCCACCCCCATAAACCAGCGCAACCGAAACTACTTAAAATACTCATTACTATACTAAATTTTTTGTGATCTTGGAATTTCGCTTTTAAATACTTTTCGCTTGGAAATAGAATGTTTTTAATGAGGCTATTAGAACGCATTATCCACCTCTTCTGATTATATATCACCATTAAATTGTTATTATGTAACCAAAACACAATAACAGATGCGCAAACTGCACCAGGAAGAGTCCTATGAAATCACCACTACCTTTTCAGCCCTACATCCTAAAATATTGTTTCACCAAGAAGATTTGGAAATACTCCTCCAAAAGTAAAAAACGGCATTATTAAGAGAATAGAAATAACTTTAAAATTCATAGTATAGTAACTTAGATTATTCATGTTGCCTGGCGCACATCAGTCTCAAATCACTCCCAGTGAATAAATTAATAGTATACCGGACATAATAGTATTGTGTTCACACTAAATTAGGTGAGCAACTCATGCTCCTCTCCTCCCTGAACAAGGTCATTTATGACCTTGTTCTTTTGTTATCGCTAGCGTCAGCTTAAAACTCGGTACCTTAATATTGCCTTCTTATGATCAAGTACACCGTTATCTCCCTACAACGGAATCTTCCCTATATCATCCGATTCTGTCGATTCAACGATCCCAATTAATACAGATAAGATCAAACATATTACTAGTATGTCAAATATAAAAAGCCTGACAACATAAGCTGTCAGACTAAATAATAGTATCCAAAGCAACTACTTCTGTTCTTTTGTATACTCACTACATAGCTTCGTGGCTTCATCATGCATATTAGGATATAAATCGTTAGGCACCTTTCCGCAGACCTTGAGTACTACATAGCGCGCACATCTCGTGAACATTCCATAACAAAAATTCCCACGATACATCTTCTCAAGCTCATCCCCTTTAGTTATACGCGAGAAAAACGGACATGCCTCGCTTCTTTCACAAATCATGTGCTCCCCTCCACTAAATAAATAACATCTTTTATTTTTCGACAAAAACCATCATTGCCCTGCACACTAACAAGCCCAATAAAAATCCATTATTTGTTCTGTAGCCTTTCTCTCTATTATTATTCTGTATACATCTATTATTTATCGGGCATATTATTAATGAATATTCTCTCTTACTCCTTTGAACAAGGTCACACTGCAGACCTTGTTCTTTTTTTGGTCACTTACAGGGATTCAAATTTCCCTCACGCACATTAAACCATTGCATAAAGGAAATCAAATTCATGTCCCTGAATACCGCAAATTCCTTATTGAAGTTAACTAATCTAACTCTAGCAGCATATTATGTAATATAAAGTGTTTCCATAATATTTGTCAGGAGGTAATTTATGTATAAGGATTGGGAAGAACCTGAAATAATCGACTGGGAAAGCGACTATACTAGAGATGATGACCGCCAACTATTCATTGGAGCAGGATTCGGCCCCCCATTTATAGGATTTGGAATAGGCTATCCTTGGTATCCAGGATATGGCTGCCGCCCTAGATATTACGGCTGTCGCCCTAGATATTACGGCTGCCGCCCTAGATATTACGGCTGCCGCCCTAGATATTATGGCTGTCGCCCTAGATATTATGGCTGTCGCCCCAGATACTATTGGTAGCTACCAAAATATCATTAGTATTTATACCATCTGTATAAATCCAGCATTTACCGAACATAATATTAATGAACTGCCAAATATTTATCTCCTACCCTTTTAACAAGGCCATAGCCACTGGCCCTGTTCTTTTTTTATATCCTGCCCTAAAGTTTTTCCGGTTTCACAACATGGCATCAGCAAACAGTACCCTCATATTACGCCACTCTGCCACACAGAAAGCTTCTACCATTCCCGTCCTTTTACTTTTAATTCCCTCCCATTCTTATTTGTTTGTGTAATGACACAACAATGATACTTCCGCTAAAACTTACCATGTTATAATAGGATCATGAAAGACTTTCGAAACCAAATAACTTTTGTTGTTTTAAGGCTTAGTTAAACGCTAAGTCTTTTTATTTTGCCTTGGATAGATAAATAAAAGGAGGATTTTAAATGAGTTCATTAACAGTTCCTGAAAACACCACGGTTACAATCAGCGAAACGACCACATTATCTGAATTGGTTATCGAGTCGGGTGGCAATCTTGTGGCTCCATCGGGCTATAGCCTAACCCTGACAGTCGACGGAGTAGAAACAGGCCAAGAACTGGAAACAACAAATGGGGTTGACACAGTGTTCGTCTCCGGCTCCTATAGCGGCGACATCGTGCTCACAGTAACCACGACAAACTCGCAGACATTCAATTCTCTAACCTACCCACTTCGCGAGGCCCTCTATCTCGATGCGAGCGGCATTGAAGAAGATCTATCCGTCCTTTCGGCTGTAGTCGGTTCAACACCGACTGACTCTTCACTTAAAGGCTTCTCAATCACCTCTACAGGAATGGACTTCAACGGCATCTACGCCGCTGGAGGAAGTCATACAGTCGAAAACGTCTCGATCAGCATGGACGGGGATGGACGCAGTGATATGGTAGGCTATGGCGCTGCCGTTATGGGCACCGGAACCGACACTACGCTGGTTCTGGACAACATTAATATTGTCACCCATGGCGTGGCCCGTACCGGAGTAATTGCCGACAAAGGAAGTAATGTAATTGTCAAAAATTCCAGCATCTATACTAAGAAGGGCACACTGCCTTCCGATTATGTGCAAACCGTCGACCAAAACTACATGAGGTCAGTGCCATGGATGCTGGGCATCAAGGGTACTGACAATGTCCGCGCCACCAATCTAATCGGCACTGACACCAAAGCCGCCTATATCAACTCTTCCATCACTTCCGATGGCTGGGGAGTTCTCTCCGTCGATTCCGGTTCCAACCACACCCTCACCGCGATCAATAGCACGATTTCCATTACCTCCGGTAATGAGGGATACGGCACCTATGCCATCGGCAATCCTTACGAGTATCTCTACGGTTGCACATTTAACGTAGGCAGCTATGCGGTCATTAACACAGGCGGCTATATTTACTTCGACGACAGCTCAGCCGAAAATGTTGCGTCTCTCAACACTAGTGTGCCCCTTGGTCTCACCGACGAAGAGCTCGCAGCTATTTCCCAGAAACCGACAATTATTAACTCGGATCGCTTCGGCGTGATGTGGCACGGTTCCAGCGGCACAGTAAACGTGGCCGGCAGCACGGAGATCAACACCACTGAAACCACCTTCCTTGCCAAAACCACGCAGGCCATCACCATTACCATCGACGGTTCCGATGGCGCCACTATCAACCCCAAGAACGGGATTATCTTGCAAGTAATGGACGATGACGACCCCGGAGTGGTAACCACCGACATGTCTAACACTGCCACGTATACCGATCCTTATTTTGGGACTACCAACACGCCAACGGCGAATACGTCGTTTGATCTTACCTCGACGACCGACGCCGCAGCACTATGCCTCAATAACATCACCTTGACGGGAGACTGCTATAACGCGGTTGGCTGGACCAGCGCCAGCGTCACTACGCAGAACATGGTAGTTACACTCAGTAACGCCAATCTTACCGGCATTATCTCGTCAACCGAAGCTCATCACCGCGTTGCCACTATCAGTTCTTCGGAATACTACGAACTGGGCGAAGTTACCAATACTCCTCATGAGGCAATCAACAACGGAGCTATCGTCGTTTTGAACTCCGGTTCTACTTGGACAGTGACCAGTACCTCTTATCTAACTTCACTTACGATTGACTCGGATTCAGTGATCACCACTCCAGATGGATATACTGTTTCCATGACAGTTGACGGCATCGCCACATCGATCGTTGCTGGTACGACATATACCGGCGCAATCGTATTGACGGTCGCTTAATCCATGTCACCAAGTAACACTAAGAAAATAATTATATAATTTACTTATGATTCAAAAATATCTATCCAGGCAACAACGGCTACCGCAATTTTGTGGTAGCCGTTGTTTTTTTTGACTTTAGACAAAAAGCGCAATACAACGTCAGAATAAAAAAACTATGTCTTCTTCCCAAACTCAATAAAAATGATATTAAATATAAAAAGCTGAAACTGCTTCCGTTTTCAAAATGACACGACAATGATATTTCTTGTAATATTTTTCATGATAAAATAGAATCATAAAAGATTTCAAATAATTCTTGTTGTTTTAAGACTTAGTTAAATGCTAAGTCTTTTTATTTTGCCTTGGGTAGATAAATAAAAGGAGGATTTTAAATGAGTTCATTGACAGTTCCAGCCGATACCACAGTTACAATCAGCGAGACGACTTCGCTCT
>JAGGAC010000098.1 GCA_017889635.1 Bacillota bacterium
GCTGCAGAATTTCTGTGTATGCCTACCTACCGTACGATAATAGCGTCCTTTTGTTGCTGCAAAAATGTCTTGTAAAAATGTAATAATAGGCACAGCATACCCTCCAGTACTTTATTCTACATAAGACCTTTTTCTATCGCTTCAGCGGTCAATCTATCGCGGAAATCCGGATGACTAATAGCTATCAGTGCTTGGGCCCGTTCACGCAGGTTTTTTCCCCGCAGCTCAACCACACCATATTCAGTTACCACATAATGCACATCATTGCGGGAAGTTGTTACTGCAGCCCCTTTATCCAGTTCACAGGTAATACGCGATATTTTACCGCCGGCGGCAGTCGCTGGCAACGCAATAATTGATTTACCATTTAATGATCTGCTGGCACCACGAATGAAATCAACCTGACCACCAACACCACTAAACTGTCTGCAACCAATCATTTCGGCATTAACCTGTCCCATTAAATCCACCTGCAAGGCAGAATTTATGGAAACCATTTTTTCATGCTGACCAATAATATAGGGATCATTAATATAGTCTACTGACTGTATTTCCACATCCGGGTTATTATTGGCAAAGTCGTACAGTTTTTTTGTACCCATCAGGAAAGTAGCCATAAATTTACCAGGATTAATTGTTTTTTTACGATTGGTAATAACTCCGGCCTCGGCCAGAGCTACAACACCATCAGAAAACATCTCAGAGTGAATACCTAAATCCTTTTTACCTGTTAGAAACAGCAACACTGCATCCGGAATAGCGCCGATTCCAAGCTGCAAAGTAGCTCCGTCCTCAATAAGTCCGGCTACGTTTTCACCAATTGCTTTTTCTATATCACCGATTTTAGGAGGATTTAATTCAATTAACGGTTCATCTTGTTCGACAATAAAGTGAATGGCATCCAAATGAATTTTTGCTCCACCGGTGTGAGGAACACAGTTATTAACTTGCGCAATCACAATTTTGGCACACTCAGCAGCAGGCTGGGTATAGTCTGCCGAAATACCATAGCTGCAGAATCCCTGCTCATCTGGCGTCGTAACCTGAAGTAAGGTAACGTCAACAGGCAATATATTATTTTTAAACAATCCGGGGATTTCCGAAAAAAAGCAGGGTGTAAAATCAGCCCGTTTTTCTTCTACGGCCTTTCTTGTTGAGCCGCCGACAAACAATGCATTATGGTGAAAACTTTTTTCCATTCCTGGTTGAGCATACTTAGCCGCTCCCATGGCAACCATGTGGACAATTTCCACGTTACTAAGCTCTGCCGCCCGGTCAACTAAAGCGTTGACCAATACTGTCGGCTCGCCACAGGCGTGTCCGATTACTACCCTATCGTCTGACTTTACCTGCGCTAATGCCTGTTTTGCCGAAACAATTTTTTCTTGATAAATTTCTCGCCAATTATTCAAAATAACCCCTCACTCTCTTGGTAACTTCAGTAACAAGTTTCGCCTCATCAATAGTAACTGCATCAATTGAGCTTGCTGCAATTACAGCCGCCGGCAGCTTGCTGTGATTGTACTTTAGTGCACAACCCGCCGTACAGCCACTTATATATATAACAAAATCAACATCCAACGAGTTATAGCCGACTTGATAGCCGCTTTCCATCAACATATTCTGCACTTGAGCGGCTATTTGGCCCCGGTTAATCCGTGGGTTACATCCCCCGCAAAAGATAATGCTGATCCGCCGATTATTCATTATTAGGTTCTATCCTTACGCAATATCTTTAAGGCCTCGTTAATCAAATTTTCGTTAACTTGCTGTACTAACACGACGCCCTTAATTTCCGGACATACTTCTTTTATGGATACTTCTACTATCTCCGACAGGGTTTGTCGGGCACCGGGACATGATGCACATGCCCCGGTTAACCTAACTTTTACAAACCCATCGGATGTTACTTCAACTAACTCAATATCCCCATTATGAACACTGAGTACCGGACGGACTTTCTGCTCAATTACTTGCTGCATTTTTTCCATCGGAACATCCTCGCATTAAATATAAATTTATTACTTAATACCGGCTATGGCTTTAGCCAGCTCTTTCTTTTTGTCTAAATTGCCTTGACGAGCGATCATAATCCGCTGGGCCTGCGGTGAGCCGGCACCATGCATGGATTCTGTCCGGTAACCAACAGCTGCAGTACCTAATGTAATGTTCTCAATCAGACGTAGAATACGCATCCGGTTTTCCGTGGATACCGAAGCTACGCCGCGGAAATATTTTTCCACTACTTTGCCAATTTCGGGATGACGCAGATCTTTTTCTGACGGCATGGTTACCATCAGACCACCGGCAATATCTTCTGCCAGACGGGCAATTTCATAAGGGAAGCGAGTTACGTTTTGTTTGCAGACATTGGCTAATAACAAGTCAATAATGTAATTGCCAGAGGCTGTTTTGTGACCTTCAGCTGAACAAGCAATACCACAAGCGTATAAGGTTTCGTTCAGATGCATCATTTCAATCAGCTTATCTTTAACATGAGACGCTTTAGCTGCGCCGTTGAACTCAGCAGCCGTTGCAGCGGCACCGATTAACACATCACCTACGCCTACTTTACAGCCACCATAGCTTTGACGGTGGTAACCGGCAAAACGTTCTACCAACATACCACTAAACTCAGATTCGCCACACATGAACACATTTTCCCAAGGAATAAACACGTTATCAAATACCATGAGTGCTTCATGTCCGCCGAATTGTTTATTACCGACGTCAATGTCGCCGCCTTCCAGTTTACGGGTATCGCAAGACTGGCGTCCATAAATGTAAAAGATTCCTTCGGCATCAGCCGGGGCACAGAAGGATACTGCATAGTCTGCATCTTCTTTGGTCATAGAGATAGTCGGCATTACCAGTATCCAGTGAGAGTTGATAGCACCTGTTTGATGGGCCTTTGCACCACTAACAACAATGCCGTCTTCTCTTTTCTCTACAACATGCACAAATAAATCAGGATCTACCTGTTTACTCGGCGACAAACCGCGGTCACCTTTAGGGTCAGTCATGGCTCCGTCTACGGTCCAGTCTTCTTCCTGCATTTTCAGTAAAAACTTGTTGAAGCGGTCATGATACTTAGTACCTAACTTTTGGTCCATTTCAAAGGTAGTACTGTCCACAGCATTGACAGCATCCATACCTACACAACGTTGGAAGCAGGCAGCTGTTTTTTGACCTAATAAACGCTGCATTTTTACTTTTTTTACAAGATCATCGGTGCTTTGATGCAAATGGCAGAAACGGTTAACCTTCTTGCCAGTAAGATGAGAAGTAGCTGTCATTAAATCCGCATATTGAGGATCCTGCGCCAACTCATAAGTCATTTTCACCGAATTCATGGATGGTCTAATCATCGGATGATCAACTGGACTTTTTACCAATTCCCCTTGTAGATACACCTTAAAATTGAGTTTGCGTAAACTTTCTTCATACTGCTGAGCTGTTTTCAAAGCCATAGTAATACCCTCCTTAAAATTGTCTTAATTTTTAATAATGTCTACTGCCAAAATTCACAGCAAACAAATTATTCTTCGCCAATTTTACTATTGAAAACCGGATCTTTCGTCGTATCGTAAGTAGACCAATCCCGGAAAAAATCTTTACCATAGATTAATAGACAAAGGACAACACCTACACCAATCGCATAGGCTGCACCACGGGATACCAGTACCGCACCTACGATACCGGCCACACCCAAATCGTTAAATGTACGCGCCTTTAATATACCTACCCGAACAGCTACATAAGCTTGCACCAACATGGTTAAAGACAGGGAAACTGGCAGAATGGGTTTAACCAAGGTAACAATCGGCATCATAAAATAACTAACAAATGTTCCCCAGCGGAAAGAAGCCACACCGCCAAATAAGCTGTCCATAGCTTCCCGGCCATGTTTATAACGTTCACAAGTTACCACCTGCATCGCTGCCCATAACGGACCGCACATGGATAAATCAGGTCCTAACATAGACATACTGATATTTCGAATACCACAAATAATATTGTTACGGTTAGCATCATAATGTACATTTTCATCGCCATGACGGAATTCACGCGCTTCGTCAATAAGCGCCTCAGCCTGAATCAATTCACCAAACAACACTACATAAGTAGCCGCTACTAAAGGAAATGCACTTAGATACATACTAACCGGAGGCCAACCGATTCTTTCAGCAAAAGGAGTCCACTCAGTAAACAAGGTGTAAAACTGCGGAATAGTAATACTCCAAGTAATTGTCGGCCAAGGCAACTCACCCAGTAAAGGTGCAATAACAATTGCCAATGCAAGAGAAGGCATTAAACCTAAATCTGAAAGATATTTAAAAAATGCATGCTTGTTTCTAAGAGTCTTAAAATGGTTTGAAAACAAAATGTAGAAAGCAAAACCAATGGCAATGGTAATTGTCCAAGGATAGTTATCAAAATGACCACCCGGAAGAAACACTAATCTTGCTGCCGCAAAACCGGCGCCAATTAAGATACCGGCTTTAAGCGCATCAGGGACAATATCAACAAATTTTTTCGCCAAACCAGTTCCCCCTAACACAAGCGCAAAAATACCTAGTTCCATTTCAAAGGCAATCAGCGCATGCATTCGGGCAACACCTTCCGGGAAGGTCTTTAGCCATAACAACAGCAGTGGTATTGCAGGTGTAATCCACCCTGGAATAACCGGATCGCCCAAATGCGAGTGCCATAAATAGAAAAAACCATTCAAGATAACGATAGTTATAGCAATTTCAAACGGCATCCCCAGATATTCTTGCAATAATGGAATAACGCCAAGGCACACGGCAGACATTAACAACCCCTGAATAAAATCAGGAAACTCTAAACGGTAATGAAGAAACGGAAATCTCAATTGAAATGGACCCAGTGGAATATGTGGCTGAACTTCACCAAAGTTGCGTTTGTAAACAGGACCCAACCAACTCATACTAATACACCCTCCTTTTTTGTTTTACACTTTCTATTAATGCAAGAGACATGCCAAAACAAGACAATGCCTGTTTTTTCTTATTATTTCTACATGATGGACAATTTTGAAAATTATTTTGGCGTTGCATTATTGCAACGCCAAAATAGAAAATTTACTATTAAACTTTAGCTTATTTAGCTTTGTGCAACAATACAACGTTTGCATTGTTGCACAACTACTTATCCTCCAAACTATATCTAACCACCTTACGAAAAACTGTCGTTCTATCAACCCCTAGTGCTTCAGCCACCTTTTGCCATGAACCATACTCCTTGTAGCTTTCAGTGAGTAGATACGCTTCTGTTTGTTCCACTGCTTCTTTCAATTTTGTCCCGCGTTTAGGCAAAAATGTTTTATTCCAAATAGTATCCGGGACATTATTCATCGAAAGCTCTTCTCCCTGTGCAGTTACCATCATACGTTCTATGACATTTTCTAACTCTCGTACATTTCCTGGCCAACAATACTCCACCAGCTTATCAACTACTTGAGGCAGAATTATTTTGTTGTAGCCAAAATGATTATTAAATTTTTCAACAAAATGCATGGTTAACAGCGGGATATCTTCTTTGCGTTCACGTAAAGGCGGCAGCTCAATGGGCACTACCATAAGCCGATAATATAAATCTTCGCGAAACTTACCTTCCTTTACCATCTTGGCAATATCCCGGTGAGTAGCTGCAATTATCCTTGTATTAACTGGGATCGGCTTAGTACCCCCAACCCTCATAATCTCTTTTTCTTGTATCGCTCTGAGCAGTTTGACTTGTAGCAGAAATGGCAAATCACCCACTTCATCCAGAAATAACGTGCCGTTATGCGATAACTCAAATAAACCTGGCTTCCCCTCTTTTTTAGCACCAGTAAATGCTCCGCCTTCATAGCCAAACAACTCTGATTCCAATAGTTGCTCAGGAATAGCGGCACAATTAATTTTAATAAATGGTCTTACCGCACTTTTCCCCTGCTTATGAATTAGCTTGGCAATTAGTTCTTTACCTGTACCAGATTCGCCATTAATTAGAACAGTAGAATCCACGTCAGCAATTTTCATAGCCAGCTCAATTACTCGTGCCATATTAGGACTGCGAAAAATCGTTTCATTATCGCGAATTTGCATTGCCCGCAAATGGGATAATTCGGTCTTATATTTTAAAGTCTTTTCCTGAGTCTTTTGCAATTGATTTTGCAAATTAGCCAATTCAGTAATATCGCGAACATTCGTTACCACTCTAAATAAATTTCCCTGTTCATCAAAAATGGGGTTGCCGGTAACTAATATCTTACAATTCCCTTTCACTGTTTGATTAATAGTAATCCGTTCGCGTTTCTCCACTACCAGCAAAGTAACCGACTCGTCATAATACCCTGATGCTACCAAATTTCTCATATTCTTACCTAGTATGTCACTAGTCGTAAGGCCAGTAATACGTTCATAAGCCTCGTTTACATGCAAGACAATACCCTTACCATCAGTAACAAAGATTCCATCGTAGGAAGACTCTATAATTGCCCTTAATTCATTAAAAAGTTCTTGTGCCGAAGTCAATTGATTAATAACTTTTTTACCTTCTGAGTCCTGTTTACGCATTTACTACCTCCTCACCGAGTGTCGAGTGATTATTCATGTAAATTTTTCCACCAAGTACGACATTTTCCCTTCTTATTTATCAATAAATTCACACTAATTATCTTCCAAACATCATTACTTCATTTATTTTTAACAACTAGTCTTGTTTTAAAAAATAAAATGCACCCTATAGAGCAGACAAATAAAACAGTCTGTCCTATGGGTACATTAAAAAATTGATAACAAAAACAAATCAAAAATAGGACTGCACGAAAACATATCTCTACGTTTTCGCACAGCCCTTTATATACTTTTGGTGCCGAGGACCGGAATCTACGGTAAACAAACTTAGTAGTGTTGTTATAGCCGAGCTAACCAGGCTATTTTATTTTTGTCGTTTGCAGGAATACACTGCATTTTGTGGTAAATATATGTAGAAAATACAAATACCAAAGGAGTGTTAGTATTGAGGAAAATAATTTTGTTAGTTCTAGTGCTATTGACGATTCCGGCAATTACATTGGCAGCTGCTACCCCCGAACCAACAAAAAATGTGATTTTATTTTACAGGGTTCCCGATGCGGTAATTCAATGTCAAAATTCTTCTGAAGACATGGTAAAAGGCGCTCAAGAATTAGAAAAAGAACTTACTAATCATTATGGAAAAAGATTTATTGTGCAAGGAATCCAAAGGGTTAAACAAGACAATTTATCTCCTGCTGATTACCAGAATATGGTCAAATATCACCAATCCCCATTCATTATACAAATTGAATTAAAAGGTCAAGGGCAATCCGTTTCTTATTATCAAAATGCATTCGGTGCTCAGTCGACTGGCTTTGCTCCTTCTACAAATGTCCATTTAATCGAAATAATTCCGAATACTAACGATAATAGATTTTATCAATATGATTATGGGGTTCAGTCTTATTCTGCAGGTACGTTTGCTATAGGCAGGGATATTTATGCTGCGCAAAAGGATCCACGGAAAAACGCTAAAAATGCAATAAGAGGATGTTTTAGGGATGCTTGCATATTTGACGGATCTATCAATAAATATGCTAACCAAGCGGCTTACGAAAAAGAAATTAATCGTTTTACAGGAAATTTTAAGCCATTGTCTCTTGGGATAGAAAAAACCAAAACTGAAACCAATGATAAAATAGAAAAGTTTATGACTTGGTGCAATGCGGATAGTTCGAGAAAAGCATATTTAGTTCCCTTAGAAATGTATAGCGATTCTAACCTAAAGATTATTTATATTGATCAATTTATAAAGATGGGAGTATATAAAGAATGATAGGAAAACACTTATAACGCCCATCCCAGAGTAGAGCAATCTACTCCTTTTCTTTTGCCAAGGAAGCCCCATCAAACCCCGCAGGGTTAGGTAAGTTACTCCGTTAGTAAAACTCCTCTTATATATATTTATATACACATAGTTCATATATTAATATAACCTATCTAACCCTAAGTGCCAAGAACGTAGTAATATCAATGGTTTGCGAGGGGTTATGTAAGGACTTTCGTTTTGCTGGTATCTAACCTGCCTAACCACATAAAAAGCCCCCTGGCGTGTGGTGTGCTCCCCGTCAATAGGACAATCAAAAAATATAAAGATTTTCTTTACAGCTCATCCGTTTGGATGGGCTGTTTTTTCTTAGGCAGCCATGTAAT
>JAGGAC010000146.1 GCA_017889635.1 Bacillota bacterium
CGTACGCTAGTTACCACGCTTAATATGGATAATATTGCGATGATGCCATGTAATCCGGCAGTTGGTGGGCCTGCTAAGGGGCATTTGGTGCGAGAGATTGATGCACTTGGCGGTGAAATGGGTATTAATACCGACAAGACTTGTATTCAAATGCGTATGCTTAATACCGGCAAAGGGCCGGCAGTACATGCCCTCAGAGCGCAGGCTGATAAACGCCTGTATCAGTTGATTATGAAGCATACTATGGAAACTCAACCTAATTTAGCTGTTAAACAGGCATTAATTGATAATATACTTGTGGAGAATGGGCATGTCATCGGAGTAGTGACTGAGCTGGGCGAAGTATATAGTGCTAGCTGTGTTATTATTGCGACAGGTACCTATTTACGGGGTAAAATTATTCTGGGAGAAATTAATTACCCTGGTGGTCCAGCCGGCCAGCGAGCGGCGGAAAAGTTGTCAACGGCGCTTAAAGAGCAAGGGATTGCGCTTATGCGGTTCAAAACCGGCACACCGGCGCGAGTGGATGCCCGGACAGTGGACACCAGTAAAATGACCATTCAGCCTGGAGACGATGTGGCTCATAATTTTTCTTTTTTGAGTGATATGGCCACTCGCGAACAGATTCCCTGTTGGCTGACATATACGAATGAGCAGACCCATACCATTATTCGGGATAATATGCATCGTGCGCCTTTATACATGGGGATTATCGAAGGAACTGGTCCGCGTTACTGCCCATCTATTGAGGATAAGGTAGTGCGCTTTGCTGATAAATTGGCACATCAGGTATTTGTGGAACCAGAGGGAACAAGTACCACGGAAATGTATATTCAGGGGATGTCGACAAGTCTGCCGGTAGATGTCCAGTTAGCCTTTTTGAGAACTATTCCCGGTCTGGAACAGGTTGAAATTATGCGCCCGGGTTATGCCATTGAATATGACTGTGTTGATCCTACAGAGCTTAAACCAACACTGGAAACAAAAAAGGTGCAGGGATTATTTTCTGCCGGTCAATCTAATGGTACTTCCGGATATGAAGAGGCTGCGGCGCAAGGGTTAATGGCTGGCATTAATGCAGCGAGGGAACTAGTGAACCTTATCGGATTATGACCTCAAGAGCTGAATACCGCCTTATTTTGCGGCAAGACAATGCGGATCTCCGGTTGACAGAAAAAGGACGGGATATTGGACTTGTTACCAGTGAGCGGTATGAGCGCTTTGCTGCCAAACGGACGGCTATTGATCAGACGTTAGAGTTGCTGAAAAGCATACAAATTACTCCGCTGCCTGAAATCCAGGAAAAAATGGCAGCTCTCGGTACTGCTGAACTCCGGACAGGAATTACTTTATACGATTTACTTAAACGTACCGAGGTTGGCTATGAAGCGATGCGCTTACAGTTTGCATTGCCAGAGATACCGGCATTAGTGCGTGAACAAGTGGAAATTTCTATAAAATATGAAGGCTATATCCAAAAACAGATTGAACAAGTAGAGCGTTCGGCTAAACTTGAGGCTAAACGTCTGCCAGAAGATATTGATTATAGTCAAATTAGTGGGCTCGCATTGGAAGCACGTCAGAAGCTAAATAAAATTCAGCCTTTGTCAGTAGGACAAGCTGCTCGTATTTCCGGCGTTTCGCCTGCTGATATCTCTATATTAATGGTCCATTTGGAGCAGCGGCGGGGCAGGAAAGAATGAAAGGGTTAAGCAATGGATAATTTTCAGGATATACTTATGAAAGCAGCCACTGAATATGGGCTAAATCTTGCATCAGACCAACTGGTCGCTATGGAACATTATTATCAGCGTTTGTTAGTGTGGAATGAAAAGATAAATTTAACCGCAATTACTGAGCCGCATGAGGTGGCTGTTAAACATATGATTGATTCGTTGTCTTGCTATCAGACAGAGCTATTTACGCCTGGCGTCAGCTTAATTGATGTTGGTACTGGGGCTGGGTTTCCTGGTATTCCGCTTAAAATATTCCAGCAGGATATTGAGCTTACACTAATGGATTCGCTTAATAAGCGGTTGAATTTTTTGCGTGAGGTTATTGATGATTTGGCGTTTGACGGGGTGCAGACTGTCCATGCCCGGGCCGAAGAGGCCGGAAAAAATAAACAACACCGGGAGCAATATCAGCTTGCGGTGTCGCGGGCTGTAGCTAGGCTTAATGTACTATGCGAGTTATGCCTGCCTTTTGTTAAAATCGGTGGCTGGTTTATTGCGCTGAAGGGAGCTCAGTACGAGGAAGAGGTACGGGAAGCAGACAGGGCAGTAACGTTGCTGGGCGGCAAAATCGAAAATATCAAACCAGTAAACTTACCAGGCCTTGCCGATAAGCGGGCAGTAATTTATATAAAAAAAATTGCAAGTACGTCACAAATCTATCCGCGTAAGGCGGGGACCCCGGAAAAAAAGCCCTTGTGATTTAAAGGAAAATATCATTATCTGCAGAATATAAGAACTAATATAGATAGCGCAATTGTTTTGTAGGTGGTGGAATCATGAGAAATTTGGCTAAGCTGTTTGGTATTGGAGAGGCTTCGCCAACTGTTCCCGCGGATGTTCCGGAAATTATTCCGACTGTTACGCAAAAACAGCCGGATGCAGCTAATACTGATCCTAATAATACAGAAGAAATCAATGTTGTTGACTTGCAATCAGTACATAGAGTATCGCCTGAAAACATTATTCCTAACCCGTTTCAGCCACGTAAAACCTTTAATGATGATTCATTACAAGAGTTAGCTGCGTCTATTCGGGAGTTTGGGGTAATTCAGCCATTATTAGTGCGCCGACAAGGAGCTCTTTATGAGCTAATAGCCGGTGAACGGCGTCTGCGAGCTTCTCGTTTGGCAGGTCTCAGCGAGGTCCCGGTGATTGTCCGGGAGCTTGATGATAAAGAAATGGCTGAATTGGCCATGATTGAGAATTTACAACGGGAAGATCTGCACTTTTTAGAAGAAGCCGAAGGGTATCAACATTTGCTTGCCAGCTTTAATTTTACCCAGGAAGAGCTGGCTCGGCGGGTAGGAAAAAACCAATCGACCATTGCTAATAAACTACGGTTGTTAAAGTTAGCACCAGAAGTGCGCCAGGTTCTTGTTGGCCAGAGTTTAACAGAACGCCATGCTCGTGCCTTGTTGAAAATAGACGATTCTCGCATCCAGATGGAAGTACTTGCCGGTGTGAAGGAAAATAGTCTGAATGTCCGGGAAACCGAAGATTTAATTGAAAACTATTCGAATACTATTTCCCGGGAAAAGCCGGCTACACCTAAACAGACGGTAGTCAAGATAATAAAGGATGTGCGTATTTTTATTAATACGATAAATAGTGTTGTATCCCAAATGAAGAAAAGCGGTATGGATATTAAAGTAAAGCAGGATATTGAAGGAGATTATGTAAACATCAGTATCCAGGTCAAGAATAATCGCCGGTAAACTTGCAGTAAAGCACAAAACAGCGTTCCGTAGGAGAAAAGCCGGGCGGTATTCTGTTAAAAAATCCGTACTGTTTGAGTGTGGCGAGTTTACGGATTTTAGGAATATCGCCCGGCTTTTCAGCTTTTGGAGGCTTAGGGCCTAGACCTTTTGTTATTTTTGGGGCAATGCCAAAAGTAAAACCCCTCTCCTTGTATTCCATTGACTTAACGTAAGCCAAAGGATCGCGTTAGCAGTTTTCTTATTGAATAAGAAAGTATAAGTTTGGGGATTCGTGGATGCCTTATAAAACAAGGGTTGTTAGGTGGCCGTACTATTTACGTCTGGCAACCCTCGTAACTCCGTAACCCCTTGGCCTTTGCCGGAAAAAGCGTTCCGCAGGAGAAAAGCCGGGTGGTATT
>JAGGAC010000027.1 GCA_017889635.1 Bacillota bacterium
AGGTGATTTTTTTGTATAACATCCGTTTCCGCACCCGCATAGCGGGTGGTTTATTGTGGAGCGCTAAAAACGTGCGCCCCACTGGCTAAAGCCGATAACAAAAAACCCATCCCTTAACGGGATGGGTTCAGTAAATCTTATATTATCGCTAGTTCACGCATTGCGCTTTTAAAAATATCTGTTTCAGCATCTGTAGGAGGAACAAGCGGCAGCCGTAGGGGACCGGCCTTTAACCCGATCAGATTAACTGCTGTCTTAATCGGAATCGGATTAGTAGTAACAAAAAGGCTCCTGAATAACGGCAACAACTTTTGATGTATCTCAGCTGCTTTTGCTACATTACCAGCAAAAAAAGCACTAACCATTTCCTGCATTTGTTTACCGACTAGATGTGATGCGACGCTGATAATACCCGTACCGCCCACAGATAGTATCGGCAAAGTAAGACTATCGTCCCCACTGTATACCTTGAGATTCGTGCTGCGAATTATTTCTGAGACTTGATCAATATTGCCACTCGACTCTTTGACAGCGACAATATTTTTAAATTCCGCCAATCTAGCAATAGTAGATGGCAAAATGTTAGTTCCACTGCGTCCTGGAATATTATAAATAATAAGCGGCAAATTAGTCGATTGGGCAATAGCTTTATAATGTTGATAGAAACCTTCCTGAGGCGGCTTATTATAATATGGACCAACAAGCAGCGAGCCATGCACACCCAATTTTTCCGCTTGTTTAGTATGTTCGATAGAAGTTCTTGTATCATTCGACCCAGTACCGGCAATAACAGCAGCTCGGTCACCAACCGCGTCAAGAACAACTTCAAACAGCTTTAACTCTTCTTCATGGGTCATAGTTGAAGATTCACCAGTGCTACCTGCAACAACTAATCCGTCTGACCCATTATCGACAAGATACTTAGCTAACTCACCTGCAGCTTGGTAATTAACCGTATAATCATCATTAAAAGGAGTAACCATAGCGGTGATAATCCGACCAAAACTTTTCATAATCAACCCTCCAAATAAACTCTGCTAGGCCAAAAGAAATTTTTCGTGAAGAGCCTTAACAGCCGTTTCCACGTCTGACAATTTTACAAGTACAGAAATTGTTGTATGCGAATCAACTGTTTGCATAATCGGGATATTATACATAGATAATGCCTCAGTAAAACTTGCCATAACTCCAGGAACTCCGCAAATTCCACCGCCCACTACCGACACTTTGGCACAATCGTGATTAACCTCAGCGTTATAACCTAACGACGTCAATTTTGCGATAGCTTCATCAGCCATTTCTTCTGCCACCGTAAACATGACATGCCCAGGATGAACATTAATAAGATCAACACTTATCGCAGCATCAGCCAAAGTCCTGAAAATCACGGAACTTTCTTTATGAGTTTTAACATCATCTACATCCACCTTAATCTGAGCGATATTAGGTAGATGGGTAACCCCGGTAGCTAAGCGGTCAGTTACTGTTTGTTCATGACATTCCTTGACAATCATTGTGCCTGGAGCGTCAGAAAATGTAGATTTTATAACCAAAGGAATATTTTTTTGAGCCGCAATTTCAACAGCGCGCGGATGAATGACTTTCGCCCCCTGATAAGCAAGTTGGGCTACTTCGCCATAGCTTATTACGTCTAATATTTTTGCATTTTTAACAATACGCGGATCAGCTGTCATTATACCTTCAACATCGGTGTAGATTTCAATCAATTCAGCGTCAAGCGCAGCCCCCAAAAGTGAAGCCGAAGTATCACTGCCACCACGCCCAAGCGTGGTGAACTCCCCATCAGCAGTCATCCCCTGGAACCCGCAAACCACCGGAACTCTACCTAAGCGAAGTTGATTATTAATCTTTGTCGGATCTACATTTAATACCCGTGCATTAGTAAATCGATTATCTGTAACTATTCCAGCCTGACCGCCGGTCATCATAACCGCATCAATCCCCGCGGCTTGTAAAAATCCGGTCATTATAACCGCCGAAATCATTTCACCGCAATACATAATATGATCAAGTTCGCGCTGAGCTATGTTCCTACATGCCTCGCGTGCTAAACCAATCAAAGTATCAGTAGCATAGTTGTCGCCTTTACGGCCCATAGCTGATACTACCACAACAGGCATAAAACCTTTTTTTAATGCCTGCCTTATTTTTTCAACCACACATGCTCTCGCCTCTGGCGAAGCTACCGACGTACCGCCAAACTTTTGTACTAATATTCGCATTTAGGCCCACCTCATACCAGACTATGGTCGACCATATATTCGGCAATTTGTAAGGCATTAAGTGCTGCGCCTTTACGAATCTGGTCGCCAACAACCCACAGGTTAAGACCATGTGCTACCGATTTATCTTCACGAATACGACCAACAAAGACTTCATTACGCTGTGAAGTGAAAAGCGGCATCGGGTATATTTGTTCAGCAGGATTATCTTCAACAATAACTCCTGGGAATGCGGCCAAAAGTTTCTTCGCTGCTTCAGCCGACAGCGGTCCTTCAAGTTCCAAGTTAATTGATTCCGAGTGACTACGGTAAATAGGAACCCGAACAGTGGTTACCGAAATTCCGATACTTGAATCAGAAAAGATCTTATGCGTTTCATGAACCATTTTCATTTCTTCTTTTGTGTAATCGCCTTCAACAAAGACATCAATTTGTGGAATAAGATTGAAAGCAATCTGATAATGTTTTGGCAAACCGGCGCTTGGCAGAATCTTCGCCTCAACTGGTCTATTCTCCGCGATAGCCTTTACCTGATTAGTAAGCTCATCAATAGCTTCTTTCCCGCCGCCGGACACAGCCTGATAGGTCGAGACAACAACCCGCTTTATTTTTACTGCATCATGGATTGGTTTCAACGCTAAAGCCATAATAATAGTCGAACAGTTAGGATTAGCAATTATGCCTTTATGGCTTTTTATAGCTTCTGGATTAACTTCCGGAACAACAAGCGGCACCTCCGGATCCATTCTAAAAGCACTAGAGTTATCAATAACCACCGCACCTTCTGCTGCAGCAATCGGAGCGAAAGTTTTACTTGCGCTGCCGCCAGCAAACAACGCAATTTGAACATTCTTAAACGATTCAGCAGTTGCAGCTTCAACAGTATAGGTTTTACCCATAAACTCAATTTTCTTCCCTGCTGAGCGCTCAGATGCTAATAGCTTCAATTCATTAAACGGAAAGTTGCGTTCGGCTATAAGTTCTAAAAATTCTTGCCCAACTGCCCCGGTAGCTCCCAAAATAGCAACGTTGTATTTTTTCATATTATCTTCTCCTCTACTGCTTTGTAATTAATAAATGTTCTAGTCCGTGAACCAAGCCGTCTAGCGAAAGCACTCGTTTACAGGCCAAAACAACTCCGGGCATAAATGATTCACGCGAAATAGAGTCATGACGAATGGTCAATGTCTGACCAACCCCTCCGAAGATTACTTCCTGATGCGCTACATATCCAGGCAGACGAACACTGTGCATTCTGATGCCAGCATAGTCAGCGCCCCTGGCACCAACGAGCTTTTCTACCTCATCAGGATGCCCTTGCTTTTTTTCACCGCGGTTAGCAACAATAAGCTCAGCAGTACGAAGCGCTGTTCCAGACGGAGCATCCAGCTTCTGATCATGATGAAGCTCAATAATTTCTACATTAGGTAAATATTTTGCTGCCTCAGCTGCGAATAACATCATCAGTATAGCACCCACAGAAAAGTTTGGGGCAATAAGTGCGCTAATGCAATATTGTTTACAAAGTTCCTCAATTTCTTTCACATCCGCAGCCACTAAACCAGTTGTGCCTATAACCGGGGAAACCCCGTTTTTCATAGCTAGCCTAATGTTGGGCATAACAGAATCAGGAGCGGTAAATTCAACCATCACTTGAGGCTTTGTCTCATTAATTACTGTCTGGAGATCGTTTCCTACAATCACGCCAATTTTATCAACACCAATCAAGCTCCCGGCATCAGCAAAGTCGGATTTAATATCCATTGCTCCCACAAGACTTAGTTCCGGGTCGCTGTTAACAGCTTTCAATACTTCTCGGCCCATTTTACCATATGCGCCGCATACCATTACTCTAATCATATTTCCCCTCCCTTGAAATTTAAAAAGCAGCCAGTGAGCAATATCTCACTGGCTGCCAGGTTACGGCAGTATCCGTTAGGAAACAAGAAAAACAGCATTGTCTCTCTCGCCTATAAGAGATAGCGCTTCACCAAAATTATTTGGCGACAGTCTTACATCTGTTAAATGTAAAACCAGCATAAAGGCTTGGCAGCGCTTTATACTTCGGCGGTCAACCCTTTTCCTTCAGGTCATCGATGCCCATCTCCCTGAAAGTACTATTGTTTACCGCACCTCTAGCTCTCTGCGTAGATTAAATTTATAATGTGTCTATTGTACAATAGTTATTCAATCAGTGTCAATGCTTTTTCTAGTTTCCTTCGGAAAAATGCCTAGGATCATCATTGGACGCTGGCGTCATGGCTCTCAACATCATTAGCCCCGTTTTGCCGCAAAATTTCAGCAGCTTTATCGACAGCTTGTGTATTTGTACGAATTACTGCCAGAATTCCGCCTTCAGCAATACGCTGTTCGTAGCGCCGACTTACAGTCGCCGGGATTCCCCAGTCAATAAGTCCACCGGTTACACCGCCAGCAACCGCTCCGCTCAATGCCGCTGCAATTGGGCCCATAGCCACAATTGGACCGACACCAGGAATTGCCAAAGCGCCTGCCCCCAGAATTAACCCGCCGATACCTCCAATAGTCCCACCGGTAAGAGTGCCGTCAGTGATATCATCATTATATTCACCACTTTCTTCACGGTCACCCTCCCTTTGCTTGCCAATAATGTTTATTTCTTCGGTAGAAAAACCCTGTTGGCGAAGATCTTTTACGGCCTTTTCTGCCGCACTCCTAGAATTAAAGACACCCATTACATTCTTTGTACCGCGAGTACTAGAAGTATTAACATTCGCATTAGTCCCCGCCTGAATCGGCGCTTGCGCACTCAGTTCTTGTCCAGCAATCCCAGTATACCCCGCATAGCTATCATTCGTCGAAAAGGTCTTTTCCTCTTTGTCCATAAAACTGCATCCTCCTAACACTAATTTACAATGTATGTAATTTAATGTTAGTCTTCCCAAAATAAAACCCAGTATACGCCGGCTACTCTCCACTCAGATTATCCCGAAAAACTGAATATATCCGGTCAAAGGAATTATTCAAATCGACTATTATCACTTCATCGCCAACCCTTTTTATGGTATGCCAAGGAATAGCGGTTGAACCGCCATCGCCAATCAAAGAGAAAAACCAACCTCGTTTTGGTACAATCAATGCATTAATCTGACCTGAACTGCCATCAAACGCGATATCACAGTCATCAATAAAACCTAATCTAGCTCCATCTCCCAAATTTATTACTTCTTTCCCCTTTAAATCACTTAGACGCATATTTCTCACCTGCCAATAAGCTTTTTTGCGATTATAGCAACCAGCGGCTGAACAAGCGCAAGCGTTATTGCCCCGAGCGCTAATGGATCTACCGTAGCCTGCAATATAGTAATCCTTTCCGGCATATCTAGTTTTAAAAAAGAAGTGAGGGCTATTATCGCCAGGTAAATCCCCCCCGAGGTAGCAACAAGTTCTTGTACGGCCATTGACAAAGGAGTCATTCGTGGTTCTATGTCACCACCATTCTTAACCCGGTAGCCTCTCATTCTCAGCCATAAAGAAAACCATACAAATAAAAGCAGTATCGCCATTAGCCAATAACCCACGGTAACACCTCCCGCTGGTTCTCAACAAATGGATATGCCATACATTCAAGTATTATGTCTTCTGATTGACTTAAAAATAAAAAAGAGACTGCAATCAGCCTCTTTTTATCTCGTTAACAGCCTGTTGATCTCCGTACTATTAGGGCGGAGATCAACAGGCTCACTCTTATATCAAATAACTATTTACCGGTGCTGCCAATACCTCCGGTGCGAGTAATATGATGCTTGTTAGCCGCCTCATAATCGACAGTAAGATACTTAGAAAAAACCCCCTGAGCTATCCTATCTCCTTTAGTAATAGAAACTGGAACCGGCCCATGATTGAATATAGCAACTAAAATATGGCCTTCATTACCGGAATTATTGTAGTAGTCAGCATCAATAATCCCCTGACTGTTAATAAGACTTAGCATATTTTTAATCGACAAACCTGAACGAATATGAATCGCCAAATATTCATCCTCTGGCATATATGCCTTCAGACCTGTCGGTACGATTGTAACAGTTCCCGGCTCTAGCACAGCATTGTCAGCAGCCATAATGTCATATCCAGCGCTATATGCCGTCTTCCGTTCCGGCAAATTAATACCATGTTCTGTATAAGCTCTGACTACTTCAAAACCCCTTTTACGCATACTCTCCCCCTAAACATCATGCTTTGAATACTTGCGGCAAGTCGCTTTCTCTAACTGGCCCCAACGCCGTAAAGCAAAGATTATCGTCAGTAAAAATTCGCGATAACATTTGCATTATGTCATCCAAGCTAACTTTTTCAATTGCAGCGACAATCTCATCCATGGTGGTATATTTCCTCAGCGTTATTTCCAGCTTTCCTAGCCGTGACATACGGCTACTAGAACTCTCCAAACCTAAAAGCAGGCTCCCTTTGAGTTGTTCCTTGGTTTTAGTAAGTTCAGACAGAGGTATGCCAGTTGATTTTAACTCATTAATATTTTGAATTATAAGGTCAACTACTTGTCCGACATTACCGGGTCGAGTACCTGCATAAACGGTAAACAACCCACAATCGCTATAGTTTGTGGTGTAAGAATAAACGGAATAGGCCAAACCTCGTTCCTCTCGAATAGACTGAAATAACCTTGAACTAATACCGCCACCTAATATATTGTTAAGTACATGTAATACATAAATATCAGGAGAATCGTAAGCTACACTGGTAGTCCCAAGGCAAAGATGCACCTGCTCGGTTTCCTTAGAACGAATACTGCGTACTGGCTGAAACTGTGGCGGCTTAGCGATCAACTGCTTTTTTTCACCACGCATTTTACCAAAAAATTTATCAGCCAGTTTTTCAAGCTGTTCATGAGTAAAATTTCCGGCGGCCGCAATAACAAGATTATCAGGAGTATATAAATCGCGATAATATTCAGTAACAATCTTGCGGTCAAGTTTGCCAATAGAATCAGTAGTGCCAAGTATATTACGGCCTAGAGGGTGAGTAGGCCACACATGATTTAAAAATAAGTCATGCACTAATTCGTCCGGTGAATCCTCATACATATTTACTTCCTCTAAAACCACTTCACGTTCCCGATTGATATCGGCAGCGTCAAATTTCGATGCTAGCAACATATCACTCAATATATCCATCGCTAAATCAAGGTGCGAATCTAGCACCTTGATATAGTAACAAGTATACTCCTTAGCAGTAAAGGCGTTAAGTTGTCCGCCCACAGCGTCAACAGTCTCAGCGATATCTCGTGCAGTACGATTTTCAGTACCTTTAAACATCAAATGCTCCAAAAAATGAGAAATCCCGTGATTATAATCATGTTCATTACGGGAACCTGTGCCCAACCAAACACCAACAGTGGCGGACTTAACGTACGGAATAGCTTCCGAAACCACTCGGATGCCATTCGATAATGTCGATTTACGATACATAGAATACTCCTTTATTTAACCAAATGAATACTTACATTCTTGAGATAGGCTTAAAATCCTGCTAAATAATAATATATATTACGACATTATTCCATCTAATATGCCTTAATATATTTTTTCTCGTCATATAATTACCAGTTAAATACAAACCATTCACTCTTCTATCTCGTTAACAGCCCTCCGAATGCAAGGCTCACTTATATAAAATAGAGACTGGCCTAACATCAAATTAGGACAGTCTCTGTTCCTATTTATTTTGAAAGTAACTACTAATTCCATTAAAAATGCCTTGAGCAATCTTGTCGCGATAAACATCGGAACCTAACCTTGTCGCTTCATCAGCATTTGAAACAAAACCCATTTCCACAAGGATGCTCGGCATTTGACTATTACGAAGCACATAAAAATTAGCTGTCGAAATCCCTTTATTAACTGCCTGTGTTTCGTTTATCAGCGAGCTTTGTACCTTTTCAGCCAATTGCGGCGCTGCGCTTTGAGCGTAAAAAGTCATTGCACCGGCAACGGCTGTATTTGGATTGCTGTTAGAATGGACACTAACAAAAATATCAGCATTGTTAGCCTCAGCAATATTTACTCTGGCCTTTAGCTCTTCAGTAAGTGAGCTTCCCTCAGGCGCAACTGTTCTATCAGAATCCCTTGTCATAATAACCTTCGCACCAGCCTGCAGCAATTTATCACGCAGCTTTAGTCCCACCGCTAAATTATTGTCAGCTTCCCGGTTATTATTAGCTATTGCACCTGGATTGCTGCCGCCATGTCCGGGATCAACTACAACAACTTTACCAATTAAGGACCCTTTTTTCACTGGATTGGGCTGGCTCGAACCACTACTAGGCGTAGACTTACCATCAAAAATATTTAAAATTGGTCCTAATATTTTTTTAAACACCAGATCAAAGAGCGCATTAAAAATTCCTCCGCCTTCCTGGTGCGTAGCTGTCGGTGCTGTCAACGCGCTTAATACGCTCCCCACTGAAGCGGCATGGCTAACCTGTATCGGAGCGATAATGCCGCTAACCATAACAATTAAAAGTAAATACAGCAGTAGTTTTTGCTTATACACCAGAACCTCCTTGAAAATTATAGTTTTTCTATCCTTACTTTAAATGAAGTTTCTCTTTAAACACTTGCCAGTAGCCGGGATCTTCCTCACCTAACTTCCACAATGCGACTCCGGCTAAATCGTACTTGTTCACCAAATCTAGTTTATATTTCAGACTTTCACTGTTCTCATACCAAACAGTATGTTTTACGCCATCTGACCCCATATACGTGAACGTTGGAGACTTTGATGGCTCGTCCCATTTTACAGCTATGCCAAACCGGTTGACCAACTCTCTAATCCCACTATACTCCAGACTTTCAACTCCTTTAGAAGACCAATCATACCCATACCCAGCAATACCCAGATACAGTTTATTCTTGGGAATAAATCGAAGCGCATATTTTAGGTTTTCCTCAACCCAACGAACATCGGCAACAGGACCTGCTCCACTCCAAGTACCATGATTGTCATAGGTCATTATGACAATTTTATCGGCGTATTTAGCAAGTTCAGCATAATCATAGGCCACCGCAACATCACTATTTTCATTCGTCTTAGGGAACACATCAATTGACACTATATAACCAGCTGGTTTTAGCCGGTTCGATAATTCCCGCATAAATGAAGTTAGGTTATCCCTATCTTCAGCTGGAACCATTTCAAAGTCAATATTTATCCCATCAAGCTTGTACTTTTTAAGGTATGATTCAAGATTATCAATGGTTTTAATTCTAAGAGCTGGATCGCTGAGCACCGTATGGATTGGTAATACCGAACCAGTTTGCTTAGCATTGTTAACCATAAGCAAAGCGGTAATATCATTTTGTTTTGCTGTCTTTAGCACCGCAGCATGGTCGTTCCCTCCCCGGTCAGCTACGCTGCCATCAGCTTTTACAGTTGCCCAAAACGGTATTATTGTTTTAATTGTGTCAGTATTTTTTATCATCGAAGAATAAGATGATGTGTCATTCCCCCACCACTCCGCATAAAAGCCCATCACGTCCTTGCCACTAGACCCTGTTTGCTTTCCTGGCAGGTTAAATGTTCCACTAGAGTTCGGTGATAAATTAGAAAATTTACTCAATAAATTTCCAGCCAGCAAACCAATTAAAACATCAAATATTCCTATGCCCGAACCGGTTGACTGACCAAAAAGCTCTCCCAGAGAAGTCGCATGAACCAACGTCACCGGTGTTAAACCGGTAGCCAATACAGCTAATATAATTACCCAACTTATACAAGCTCTATATTTAAGCACATTTCAGCTCCTTCCCGTATTGCTCAAACCACCACAATGTTTACATGTCAACTCATTGCAGTTTTATGTAAACATACTAGCACAAATATAGCTATCCATCAATAACAAAAACAGGCAGAAGTATAGTATTACTATTAAAAACCCTTGTAGTAACTTCACTAACCTTAGCCGCAGCTCCCAAATTAATATTGATATAACCAACCTATTTCACAGCCAAAGAATAGATTTTTTTAGAAAATACAAATACCGGTAAATCGAAAGATAGCTTTCGGTTTACCGGTATTTGTATTTTCCTATTGGACTACTAGTGATACCGAAACGATTTTATAACCTCGCCCCTGTATCTTGCTTATTAGAGTCGGTAGCGCTTTTAAAGTAGGCTCTGTAGGATGCATCAGAATTATAGCTCCGTTATGAATTTTATTCATAACCCGCTCTATAATTATATCCGGCGATGGTCTTTTCCAGTCGATAGTATCTATACTCCACAATATTGTGGTATAACCTGCTTCGGACGCCGCCTTAAGTACAGTATCATTAAACTCTCCATAAGGCGGTGCGTATAACGTTGTTTTTATACCAGTTAACTCTTTGATTAAAGTTTCTGTTTTTACAATTTGTTCTTTGTTTGCCTCTTTATCTATAACGTTAGGATGAGGATGGCTGTATGTATGGTTGCCAAGTTCATGGTTGCCATTAGCAATCATCTTCACTATATCTGGATGACGCTTTGCCCAGCTGCCGCCAATAAAAAAGGTAATCTTAATGTTATTTTTATCTAATACATCCAGCATTTCTGGCAAATACTCCTCGCCCCAGAATACATTGCAGGCCAAAGCTACCTGTGGCTTATCAGTAGCTCCCTGATAGATAGGACGCGGTTTTTCAGGTTCAATATTTACTCGCTGTACTAGTCCCGGCAATAATGTTAATAGTAGCAGAAAACTTATGGCAAAACCAAAATGCCATTTGGAAATTCGTTTGATAATGAATGTTCTCATTGCATACCCACTCACTCCTCTACCACAATAGCCTACATATTAATAATCTATTATGGTGTCAGACATTTAATGAATAAGCAATTCAAAATACAAGTAAAAAAACATAAACCTCACGGCTTATGTTTGTTTATTACCAGCTATGTCTATTCGCTTTTACCTTTGTCCTGCTCACTATTCAAAAGTACTTTGCGCGACAGGTTAATCCGTCCTTGGCGGTCAATTTCAATGACTTTTACCATAATCTCGTCGCCGGGATTGACAACATCTTCAACTTTAGCAACACGCTCTAAAGCAAGCTGTGATATATGTACCATCCCTTCTTTACCAGGAAGAATTTCAACAAACGCACCAAAGTTCATTAGCCTTGTGACTTTGCCTAAATAGATGCCGCCTATTTCCACTTCTTTTATAAGGTTTTCGATTATCTTAACTGCTTTATTACCTGCCTCAACATCAACAGCAGCAATGAATACTTTGCCATCATCTTCAATGTCGATAGTTACGCCAGTCTCTTCAATAATTTTCTTGATAATCTTTCCACCAGGCCCAATAACATCCCGAATTTTGTCAGGATCGATCTGCATGGTAATAATTCGCGGTGCAAACGGCGAAAGTTCTGACCTAGGTTGGTTAATGGTTTCCATCATTATACCCATAATATGCATACGGCCACGTTTCGCTTGCTCTAAAGCAGTAGTCAAAATATCTTTGTTAATACCAGCGATTTTGATATCCATCTGAATCGCAGTTACCCCTTGTTTAGTGCCAGCTACTTTGAAATCCATATCTCCAAGTGCATCTTCGAGCCCCTGAATATCGGTAAGAATAGTATAATGGTCCCCATCTTTAACAAGTCCCATAGCCACACCAGCAACCGGTGCTTTAATCGGAACCCCGGCATCCATAAGCGACATAGTGCTGCCGCACACACTAGCCATTGACGACGATCCATTGGATTCAAGAATTTCGGATACCAATCTAATTGTATAAGGAAACTCCTTTTCGCTAGGTATTACCGGCACAAGAGCCCTTTCAGCCAACGCTCCATGCCCATAATCACGGCGACTTGGTCCACGGGATGATCGAGTTTCACCAACACTGAAAGAAGGAAAGTTATAATGGTGCATATACCGTTTAGATTCTTCCACACCAAGCCCGTCCAATATCTGTTCGTCCCCAATAGCTCCCAATGTAGTTACCGTCAAAGCCTGAGTCTGTCCTCTGGTAAATAAGGCCGAGCCATGTGTACGGGCGAGCAGGCTAACTTCACAGGTAACTGGACGTACTTCGTCGATCCTGCGGCCATCAGGCCGAATTTTATCGACAGTAATCATTTTGCGTACAATTTCTTTTAGAACTTTCTGGACAACATAGGCCACTTCTTTAGCATTATCAGGGTAAAATTCAGCAAAATATGCTAGAGTATCAGTCTTAACCTGTTTGGTCTGCTCTTCACGGGTCTGTTTGTCCGCATTAGCAACAGCTGTTTTTAACTTGTCGGTGACAAATTCACGAACAGCAGTATTAATGTCAGCCGGAACTTCATAAATTTTCATCACTCGTTTAGACTTGCCAGCCTCTAGAACAATACTTTCCTGAAAAGCAACAATTTGCTGGATTACACTATGGCCAAACATAATAGCTTCCAAAATTGTTTCTTCCGATAGTTCCTTAGCTCCAGCCTCCACCATAAGCACGGCATCTTTAGTTCCCGCCACTACCAGATTAAGTTCACTGCGTTCTTGCTGTTCAATTGTAGGATTAATTATTAATTGACCGTCAATTTGACCAACCCTTACCCCACCAATCGGACCGCCAAAGGGAATGTCCGAGAGACATAAGGCACAAGAAGCACCAATCATTGCCGCAATATCTGGCGGATTATTTTGATCCACCGATAAAACTGTAGCCACGACATGTACATCGTTACGAAAACCTTCTGCAAAAAGCGGCCTGATAGGTCTATCAATAAGCCGCCCTGCTAAAATAGCGGCTTCACTAGGACGCCCCTCTCTTTTGATAAAGCCCCCGGGGATTTTACCGACTGAATACAGTTTTTCTTCGTAATCGACGGTTAATGGGAAAAAATCAATACCTTCACGCGGTTCAGCTGAAGCCGTCGCGGTAACCAGCACCGCAGTATCGCCGTAACGAACTAATACTGCACCGCCAGCCTGTTTTGCCATTTTTCCTGTCTCAATAATTAGCGAGCGCCCACCCAGTTGCATTTGGAAACTGTGCATATTCGGTTTTCCTCCTCTAAACCCCTGTTCTTTATAAGATTAAGTCTTCAACATTTTTTTTATTATTCCCTTTTTTGTCAAGCTCTAACCTTTGCAACAACAAAAAAGCGGGCTCCCCCGCTTTTCGCTATTTTCTTAAGTTGAGTTTTTCAAGAATGGTGCGGTAGCGGTCGATATTGTTATCCCGCAAGTAGTTCAGAAGCCCCCGGCGTTGGCCTACCATTTTCAGAAGCCCTCGCCGTGAATGATGGTCCTTTTTGTGCTCTTTAAGATGCTCTGTTAAATAAAGAATGCGCTCAGTCAAAATAGCAATCTGTACTTCCGGAGATCCGGTATCACTCTCATGTAAGCGATACTTTTCAATAAGTCCTTGTTTTTTTTCTTGTGTCAACATAATATTACCTCCATTATTTAGTATCCCCAAAAGCCAAGATAACCGTTGGAGAATCGATTATCCTCGCTATGGTTCACACTATTTTACTCAATATACCATCAATATGTTAGCTTATTGAGCATACATATTGTATCATAAAGCCTAAAAACTGTAAACCTGACAGCGGCATTATTAAAAATATTGCTGCGCAGATTCAACATCATGAACCAATTGAGCTTTAAGCTCTTCAACATCAGAAAACTTGACTTCGTCCCGAATTTTTGCCAGAAACTCAACCGTAAGTATCTGACCATATAATACTCCTGAAAAATCAATTATATGAACTTCAAGCCGGCGCGATATACCTTTAAAGGTCGGATTATTGCCTACATTGGCAACCGCCCGATATCTCTTGCCAGCAAACTCTACGCCAACGGCATAGACACCGTCCCCGGGCATAACACCGCACTCTAGAACATTCAAATTAGCAGTGGGAAAGCCTAGTTTTCTACCTCGCCTTTCGCCATCAACAACCGGTCCACTTACCCTGTGGGGCCGTCCCAATAAAGCGGTAGCACGCTCAACCATGCCAGCTTGTATATACTGCCTTATGGCAGTGCTACTCACCAAAGTGTCACCAACGTGCACCGGCGGATGAACAATGACCTGAAACCCATTCTCTTCACCGGCCTTTTTTAAAAGTTCTGGCGTTCCAGCCCCTTTATGACCATAACTGTAATTCGGTCCCACTACCAAATAAGCCGGGTTCAAATATTGCCGCAAAAGCAAAATAAACTCTTGTGGGGAAAGCTCCAAAAACTCCTTCGTAACAGGCATACATAAAAGTATTCCTACTCCCAATGCTTCAACAAGAGCAGCTTTATACTTAGGCGAGTCAATTTGCAACGGACAACGTTCAGGATCAATCAATGCCAATGGATGATTTTGAAAGGTAAAAACAACACTGACAGCATTTATTTGTTTTGCAATGTTAACCGCCTTGCCAATTATTTTCTGATGTCCAATATGGACGCCATCAAAAGTTCCTAATGCTATCGTAGTTTTTTTGAACTTCAGGTCTAAATCCATCAACTGAGTAAATATCTTCATACCATTCTCCTTGTGCTTGAGCTGTTTTCGGCCTTTCAGCCCAGCACTTTTGCCGGAGACACCCAAGGCTCGCCAGAAGTTTTTTGTCCAATACCAACAAAACAACCTAGTTGGTCATAAACGCTAACCACCAATTCGCTGAGCTGGGTCTCATAGTAGATCGCCCGTCCATTCCTAAACGCCTTTACCTGCTCGTCCTCCAGTACTACAATCGGCAAATGCTTAATTGCATAATCGAGCGGTAAAAGAACTGACATCTTGTCAGCGGCAACTTCCTCCAGGGTTTTAGCTTCTTCCAGCGTAAAATCACCAACTCTGGTACGGACTAAGAAGGTCATAACCGCTAACGATCCTACTTTATGGCCAATATCACTGCATAACGAACGTATGTAAGTTCCTTTTGAACATTCTACATCAATTAAAGCTTGAGAATTCGCAAAATACAGCAACTCAATTTTATTGATCGTAACCCTGCGCGGCTCGCGTTCAATCGATATCCCCTGCCGTGCAAGCTCATAGAGCTTTTTGCCCTCAACCTTTATCGCTGAGTACATTGGCGGTATTTGACTGATAGGTCCGGTAAAGCTTTCGAGCGTCGCTTTAAGCTCTGCTTCTGTAGGAAGTAAGTTTCCACTTGAATGAGCAATTACTTTTCCTGTGTCATCACCACTATCAGTAGCAAAGCCAAAGGCCAGCTCGGCCCGATAAGATTTATCAGCATCAGCTGTATATTCAATAAGGCGGGTTGCCGTCCCTAGGAATACCGGCAATACGCCAGCTGCGCCAGGATCAAGAGTTCCCGCATGACCAACTCGCCTTATTCCATATACCTTTCTGAGATATGCCACAACGTCATGTGATGTCATACCAGGCGGTTTAAGGACATTGACAATGCCTGAAATCATACCGATTGCTCCGTCAAAAGTTTTTTTGCAGCTGCCAATACCTTTTCTTTTGTATTATTAAATTCGCCTTCCACTGTGCATCCGGCAGCTCGAGCGTGCCCCCCGCCACCAAAGTCAAGTGCTAACCTGCTAACATCTGTTTTACGCGAGCGAAAACTTACCCTAGTAATCTTTACATCTACCCGCCTAAACATAATGGCGATTTCAACACCTGAAATATTACGTGGATAATTAATCAACCCATCAGTATCCCCCCCACCATCCTGAACAACCTCGGGGGCAATAGTAATAGTCGCAATTTGGCCATTATTAAATAATTCAAGCGTCTCCATGACCTTTAACAAAGTAATAATACTTGACAACGGCTTAGTATCCAGACATTCACTAATGATATGCGGCTTAACGCCAATATCCACAAGTTCAGAAGCAAAACGCAGCGTTAACGCAGTTGTGTTAGCATAACGGAAAAAGCCGCAATCAGTAACAATAGCGGTATATAAATTTACTGCGATATCCTGAGTAATAACTGCATTCATCTGCCGTAAAAGCCGAAAAATAATTTCTCCAGTAGCTGCTGCAGAGCTGTCAATATACCAATAATCAGCAAATTTAGTGTTTGAAACATGGTGATCGATATTAATTATCTTAGCTTTGACAACCTCCTTGACCCCAGTAATGCGTTCAGCATCACTAGCGTCAAGCACTACCAGGAGATCAGCCTCAATCACTTCCCGGCCTGGCCGTCGTATATTGACTATGCCTGGTAAAAAGTCATAGACTTGCGGCACATCATCATCTAAAAGCATTTCAACCTCTTTACCCGAACTAGATAAAAGGGCATAAAGTGCAAGCATCGAGCCCAGGCAGTCACCGTCCGCATGAATATGCCCGGTAATAACCAACCGTCTTGCCTGAGTCAAAAGCTTGCCGACACCTTCCAGTGTACATTCCATACTATCGGCCGGCCTCTTCTTCCTTAATTTTAGTCAATAGTTCTTGAATTCGAGCGCTGTATTCCAAACTTTCATCAAGTTGAAGTGATAATTCAGGAGAAAACCTTAAATTAATCCGCTTTCCGATTTCACTGCGAAAAAAACCAACTGCCTTTTGCAGCACCTGCCAAGTAACCGCTTTTTCCTCGTCGCTGCCCATAAGACTGATATAAGCTTTAGCAGCCCTGAGGTCGCCAGTAACTTCCACTTTGGTGACTGTAACGAACCCAACTCTGGGATCTTTTAGTTCAGTTAAAATAATCTTACTTAGTTCCTGCTTGATGAACTCCTGAACCTTTTCGGTTCGCAGTTGTCCCATATCATTCCCTCGCTTTGTCTAGCTAGCCGGTTTGACAAGCTCCATAATAAAGGCCTCGATCATGTCAGATTCTTTTATATCACGATATTTTTCAATAGAAATCCCACATTCGTAACCGGATGCTACTTCTTTTACATCATCTTTAAACCTACGCAAAGATTCTATCTTTCCCTCATGAACAACAATACCGCCGCGAATAATCCGCACTTGCGCAGAATTGGTAATCTTTCCTTCAAGAATATATGAGCCTGCAATCACGCCTTTAGGTATGCTGATTACCTGGCGGACTTCCGCCCGACCAAGAACAACCTCTTTGTACTCAGGAGCTAACATACCGGTCATAGCCGCTTCTACATCATTAATCGCGTCATAAATAACTCTGTACATGCGAATATCAATTTTCTCGTTCTCCGCTAATTTGCGGGCATTCGCATCCGGTCGAACATTAAAACCGATAACAAGTGCATTTGATGCAGAAGCCAACATAACATCAGATTCATTAATGGCGCCTACACCAGAATGAACAATGTTAACCCTTACTTCCTTATTTTTAAGGTTTTCCAATGATTGTCTAAGGGCTTCGATAGATCCTTGAACATCTGCTTTTACAACAATATTCAAGTCTTTTATATTGCCTTCTTGAATTTGTTTAAACAAATCATCCAGTGATACTTTTTGACTCTGTCCAAGTTCCTCGGAGCGTTTCTTACTCTGACGCTTTTCGGCAACCATCCGAGCCGTTCTTTCATCAACAACATTTAAGATATCACCAGCTAGAGGAACATCAGACAAACCTAATACTTCGACAGGTGTGGATGGCGGAGCTTTTTTTACCTTTTCGCCACGATCATTAATCATCGCTCTTACTTTGCCAAAAGCTGTTCCAGCAATAATCGAATCGCCAATATGCAGCGTTCCTTTTTGAACAAGCACAGTTGCAACTGGTCCACGGCCTTTGTCAAGCTGAGCCTCAACTATCGTACCTTGGGCTGAACGATCAGGATTTGCCTTAAGCTCCCGCATCTCAGCCACAAGTAAAATCATCTCCAAAAGTTCTGGAATTCCTTCTTTGGTATGTGCTGAAACAGGCACCATAATCGTATCGCCGCCCCAGTCTTCGGGTATAAGGGCATACTCAGACAATTGTTGCTTAACATGATCAGGATTTGCACCCGGACGATCCATTTTATTTATTGCAACAATAATTGGTACATTGGCAGATTTTGCATGATTAATTGCCTCAATAGTTTGCGGCATTACACCATCATCAGCTGCAACCACCAAAATAGCAATATCAGTTACCTGCGCCCCACGAGCTCGCATGGCAGTGAACGCCTCATGACCAGGAGTATCCAAAAATACGATTTTCTTTCCTTGATAATTGACCTGGTAGGCACCAATATGCTGGGTTATTCCGCCTGCCTCTGAAGCAGTAATATTAGTTTTGCGGATAGAATCCAGTAATGAAGTCTTTCCATGGTCAACATGACCCATAATTGTAACCACAGGTGAACGCAAGACTAAGCTAGCCTCGTCGTCTTCAATTTCGGCGATCAGTGTCGGATCGATTTCAGGTGGTAATTCTTCTACCGTAACCCCAAACTCACTGGCCACAATTGTTGCTGTATCCAAATCAATTTCCTGATTTATCGTAACCATTATCCCCAGCACCATCAGCTTTTTAATTACCTCGCTGACTTCCCGAGACATCTTATGAGCTAAATCTTTAACTGTAATTATTTCGCCAAGTTTAATGGTCTTCGGTCTAACTGGCTCTTGCTTTTGTTGTTGGGAAACTTGACTTACCGCTGGTTTGCGGTTTGAACTGCTCCGCCTAGACGAACCGTGCTGATCAAAAGACCTCTCAAAAGCTGGCTTTACTCCAGCCCCATCACGCCGTATTCCCTTTTCCGCAGAATTTGGATGTTGCCCAGCGCGTTGTTGTTGACCAGATTGTCGCTGTCCTCCACCTGCTTGGCCAGGGCGGTCATTACGTGGCTGTTGCTGACCAAAATGCTGTCCTCCGCCTGCTTGGCCAGGACGGTCATTACGTGGTTGCTGCTGACCAAAACGTTGCCCTCCGCCTGCTTGGCCAGGACGGTCATTACGCTGTTGCTGCTGACCAAAACGTTGTCCTCCACCTGCTTGGCCAGGACGGTCATTACGTGGTTGCTGCTGACCAAAACGTTGTCCTCCGCCTGCTTGGCCAGGATGGTCATTACGCGGCGGCTGCTGACCAGGTTGCTGCTGACTAGGACGCTGCTCATTACTGCTAGTTTGCCCAGACTGACCGTTGCGAAGTTGCGGTTGACCAAAACGTTGTTGGCCAGATTGACCTTGACGATCGCTTCGCTGCTGCTGTTGGTCAAACCGTTGCTCTTGTCCCGACTGAATTGGACGGTCGCTTCGCACGGCCGCAAGCGCAGGCTGTTGTTGGCCAGCAAGCTCTCGCGTTTTTTCTTCTGTAAAAGTCCCTGTTTTTCGTGCAAAAGTACGATCGATAACCGTTTTTGCATCCTCATCAATGCTACTCATATGATTTTTCGCAACAATATTATTTCGCGCCAATATGTCAATAATAACTTTACTTGTTGTATCAAACTCTTTCGCTAATTCATATACTCTGTATTTGGACATTGATCCACCCCCATTTTTCTTCCTCTCCGCAACTTCACGCGGCGATTTACCAATAGCAGTGCCTATTTGTTCTTTTGAAAGCACCTCATAACAGACAACTTCATAGTAATCCGCCAAATCGCGGTAATTTTTTTTTGAATTTATTGTTGCATCGACTGCAACCAGAATTATTTTAGCTTTTCCGGACCTTACGGCTTTTTCTATGGCAAATTCCCCAGATGCTACTTTACCAGCCTTCTGGGCTAAGCCCAACAATGCAATTATTTTATGTTCATTCATTGGTTTATAAAACTGCTGCGCAGTTCCTCATATACCAAAGAGTCTATGGCATGATGAAGCGCCCGTTCCAATCGTTTCTCTTTTACCGCCTTTGTCAGGCACTGTTCATTATTGCACACATAAGCGCCGCGCCCTGACTTTTTGCCAGTAAGATCAATCGATACAATTCCTTCAGGCGAGCGGACCACGCGCAGTAATTCTTTCTTATTTTTCATTGTCTGACAACCAACACACATGCGTTGAGGAATTTTTTTCATTTTCATAGTCATCCCCCCTACATGGCTGATTGCGCCTGGGATTCACTCTTTATATCAATTTTCCATCCGGTTAGCTTTGCCGCTAACCGAGCGTTCTGACCCTCCTTACCGATGGCCAACGACAACTGATAGTCAGGAACTATTACCCGTGATGTTTTTTCTTCTTCAGAAATTTCCACCGAAACCACTTTAGCCGGACTGAGCGAATTAGCGATATACTTATCTGCCTCTGTATTCCATTTTACAATGTCAATTTTTTCACCCTTTAATTCATTGACAATTGTTTGAACTCGCATTCCCTTATGGCCTACACAAGCACCAACCGGATCGACATTTTCATCTCGTGAATACACTGCTATTTTAGAGCGCAATCCAGGTTCGCGTGCAACCGATTTTATTTCCACTACCCCATCATGAATTTCCGGAACTTCAAGTTCAAAAAGCCTTTTAAGTAGCCCTGGATGAGTACGAGACACCATTATCTGAGGCCCTTTTGTCGTTTTCTTTACTTCAATAATGTAAGTTTTCAAACGATCACCATGTCGGTATATTTCGCCTGGAATCTGCTCCGATGGTTGAAGGATGGCCTCTGCTTTCCCTAAGTCAATGTAAACGTTTTTTTGCTCGATACGCTGTACAAGGCCGGTAACTATATCACTTTCACGACTTGAAAACTCTTCGTAAATAATCCCGCGTTCGGCCTCCCTAATCCGCTGAACAACAACTTGTTTAGCGGTCTGAGCCGCAATCCGGCCGAAGTTTTTCGGCGTTACTTCCAGCTCGACAACATCTTCGAGCTCATACTTGAAATTGATGGCCCGTGCTTCTTTTAATGAAATTTCAAGTCTGGGATCTTTAACGTCGTCAACCACCGTCTTACGAGCATAAACATGAATATCTCCAGTTTCACGTTCCAATACAACCCTAACGTTCTGTGCCGAACTAAAATTACGCTTGTAAGCAGATATCAAAGCTGCTTCTATCGCGTCAAATAGTATTTCAGGTGTAATACCTTTCTCTTTTCCCAGTTGTTCAAAAGCCTGCATGAATTCTGCGTTCATCTGTGCACATTCCCCCTATTCAATTATATATATTTTAAAATTCCAAATACAGCCTTACTTGTGCTGTTTTTTCCCTAGGAATTGCCATCTCCGTACCGTCGATTTCCAATCTGATATCGTCATTTTCGACGCCAAGCAGAGTACCAACCACTTTTTTTTGTCCATTTATCGGCGCAAAGGTAGATATTTCCACCTTATCACCAATATGCCGAATAAAATCTTTTGGTTTTTTTAACGGACGATCAAGTCCGGGCGATGAAACCTCTAGAATATAGCTTTCTTTTATAGGATCCACTTCATCCAGTTTATCTTCCAGCCGCTCGCTCACTGTTTGACAGTCGTCTACTTCCAAGCCACCAGGCTTATCAAGGAATACACGTAGATACCAATCCCGTTCTTTTACATATTCAACATCGACTAATTCCAACTCCGAATCTTGAATAATATCTAAAACCAACTTTTCCACCTGGTTTTCGATAGTATCGTGGGACATATTCTTCCACCCCAATTCATAGGATTTACTGCTATTGTTGCCTGACTTCGCATAACCTTATACCCTATATCTGGTAACACGCCTTAACCAGCCAGACTTAGCGTTATAAGCAGAAGATGAAAGAGTGGGCGCAATACCCACTCTTTTGCAAAAACACTAGTTATACTATTTTTCATTATACTACTTTAAGAATAATTTTACAACAGTTACTTCTTTAACCAAAAAGCATTAACTGGTTGTTCTCTGGCAGATTACCTAGACAGCCGTGCTCACGGAGAATATCGATAACCGTCTTGGACACCCTACTCCTAAGTCTTAAATCATCTACCGATGAAAAGGGTTTATTCTGGCGGGCTTCAACAATGTTACGGGCTGCGTTTTCCCCTACTCCCTCCAAAGCAGCTAGCGGCGGTAACAGCCCTTCTTCCACAATTAAAAACCGTGTTGCATCTGATTTATAAAGGTCAACTCGCTCAAATGTCAAGCCTCTCAAATACATCTCCAATGCAATCTCACAAATAGTCTGTTGCCCTTTTTCCTTTGCCGTCATAGCGTTATTCGCCTTTTGTTCTAGTTCGGCCAGTTTTTGCCTGAGAATCTGCTCACCTTTTACTATAAGGTTAGCATCGAACTCAGTTGCCCTTACGGTAAAATAGGATGCATAAAATGCCAAGGGATAATGTACTTTGCAATAGGCAATACGAAATGCCATCATTACATAGGCTACGGCATGAGCTTTAGGAAACATATATTTTATTTTCTGACAGGATTCAATATACCATTCCGGAACATTACTTTCCCGTAAACAGGCAACATCGTCTTGTTTTATACCTTTGCCTTTCCTGACGCTTTCCATAACCTTAAAGGCGATTTGTGGTGCAACACCTTTTTGGATAAGATATATCATTATATCGTCTCTTGTGGATATAGCTTCAGACAGAGGAGCTGTGCCGCTCCTAATAAGATCCTGTGCGTTGTTTAGCCAAACGTCAGTACCGTGGGAAAATCCACTAATACGAACCAAGCCGCTAAAATTTTGCGGTTTTGTGTCCTCCAGCATCTGCCGGACAAATTTGGTGCCGAATTCCGGAACACCAAAGGTGCCAACAGTAGAGCCTAATTCTTCGGGTGTTAAATCAAGAGCGTCAGTTGAAGAAAATAAACTGAGCGTTGCCGCATCATCAAACGGAATTGTCTTGGGATCAATATCGATAAGATCTTCCAACATTTTGATAACCGTCGGATCATCATGTCCCAGAATATCCAATTTTACTAATCTACTACTAATAGAATGATAATCAAAATGAGTAGTAATAGTATTGGAATTTTTGTCATCCGCGGGAAACTGGATTGGTGTAAAATGATGAACATCCATATCCCTCGGCACAACCATAATGCCACCGGGATGTTGCCCAGTTGTTCGCTTGACCCCTGTGCAGCCACCAACCAAGTAGTTGATATGAGCATTGCGGGTCATTACGCCCTTATCACCAAAATAGTTTTTCACAAATCCGTAGGCCGTCTTCTCTGCAATGGTAGAGATTGTTCCGGCGCGAAAAACATTGTCCTTTCCAAATAATTCCTCGGTGTATTTATGGGCAACCGGTTGATAATCACCCGAGAAATTGAGATCAATATCCGGTACTTTGTCACCATGAAATCCCATAAATACAGCAAAAGGAATATCATGCCCGTTTTTGATAAGTGGC
The DNA here is from genome assembly GCA_017889635.1 of Bacillota bacterium. Lineage (GTDB taxonomy): Bacteria > Bacillota > Negativicutes > Sporomusales > CTSoil-080 > CTSoil-080. The sequence continues at coordinate 23,412 of JAGGAC010000027.1, forward strand.
AAACCACATTTTGGACATACCTTATCCGGTAAATCGAAACCGCCACCATAGCTGCCGTCTGTAACAAACTCGCTATATTTACAACCGCCGCAACGCCAATGAGGCGGCAAAGGATTAACCTCAGTAATGTCAGTCATCGTGGCTACAAATGATGACCCAACCGACCCCCTAGAACCAACAAGATACCCATCATCAAGTGACTTCTTAACCAATTTATGTGCAATCAGATACAACACAGCAAATCCATGATTGATTATCGAATCTAATTCGCTTTTTAGACGCGCAGCGACAATTTCAGGTAAAGGATCACCATAAAGTTCCCAGGCCTTTTGATATGCCATAGTTTTTATTTGATTCTCAGCACCAGGAATCTTTGGGGAATACAATTCTTCAGGAATGGGCTTAAATCGTTCAATACTTTCACTAATCCGGCGAGTATTTTCCACCACCACTTCCCAGGCCTTTTCCTTACCCAGGTAAGCAAATTCAGCCAACATCTCTTCAGTGGTACGAAAATAGAGTGGTGGCTGATTGTCTGCATCGTCGTAGCCCTGACCAGACATCAGTATGCGCCGATATGCTTCATCCTCAGGATTTAAAAAGTGCACATCACAAGTAGCTACTACAGGTTTTTCCAATTGCTCGCCAAGACTCACTACTTTCCTATTTATATCACGCAATGCATCGTCACCAGCTACTTTTCCCTGGCGTACTAAAAACTCGTTATTAGCAATAGGTTGAATCTCCAGATAATCATAAAAGCTAGCGATCGAAAGAAGTTCTTCGTCTGATTCCCCAGCCAAAATAGCCCTGATTAATTCCCCAGCTTCACAGGCTGAGCCGAATATCAATCCATCCCTGTGTTCGGCTAGTACCTCCCTGGGAATACGTGGCGTGCGGTGTAAATATTTCAGATGTGACAATGAAACCAGTCGATATAGATTACGCAATCCTACACTGTTTCTGGCTAAAATTATGATATGGTTAGCATGGTTGATATTATCGTCAAATAAGTAGCCTTCTAAGCCATAGACAATCTTAATCCCTGATTTAGCTGCTACTTCATCAGCTTCAGGAAATGCCTGAACTACCCCATGATCAGTTACAGCTACCGCCTGATGGCCCCATTTTGCAGCCGTTGAAATTAACGATTTTACGGAAACAACTGCATCTAAAGCACTCATCCTAGTATGTGCATGCAATTCAACGCGAGTAATTTCGGCATTATCCTTACGTTCCTGTTTACTGATACGACACATGCTGTCAGCGTAAATCACCAGTTCATTGGCATATTTGTCGAATTGAACTGTGCCTTTGACCTTAACCATAATCCCATCACTAAGGCTGGTGGTTAGTTTTTGAAATTGTTCCTTATTTTCAAAGAAGGTTTTACCGCTAATGCCACCAGATAAATCGGCAATATCGAAGGTTAATAGATTTCTACCAGAACGAAGCTCGCGCTCTTCGTGCTTGATTAACTGCCCAACAAGAACAATATTGCGGCCTTCATCCTGAATCTCGCTAATAGGTGTAGGCCTATCCTTAATATTCCGGCCGAAAATTATCGTATTCTCTTCTTTTTTTACAGCAGCCCGTTTAGGTTCAGGCAGCGGTTCGGGCGACGTTATATCATCATCGCACTCAGGCAATTCCTCGATCGCAGCGGTAATAAATTCGATTCTACACTGCCGGTTAAACTCTTTAGCAATAAGATCTTTCATAAATGATCGTACTCCGCGAGCATCAAGAATTTCCGCCGACAACTCTCCTTTAGTAGTTATACTGAGCGTTGTGCCATCAAATTCCCACTCAGCACCACTCAAAAGGTGTCTTACAGTATGATTGCCGCTAGATGCGCGACTTATAAACTCCGACCACTGATCAGTTAAATATTGTTCGAGAATCTGCAGCGTCTGAGTAATTTTTACTTTTGATAAACCGCAGCTCTGGCACATATAGTTGGCGGCACGTTCAAGCAGCTCTTCAGGAATTAACTCAGCCACATTTAAAAATACTTCCCAAGCAGTGGCCTCAGTATCGACCTCAACCTTGGTTATTGCACCCTGCCCTAAAAGGAGACGATCAGATTCCGCAAGTGTAAGGGCGGCGGTAAGCTCAGATAAATTTTGAGTTGTTTCGGGAATAATACAATAGGTAGACACCATTACCATCTCCTTGACTACAAGCATGTCTACTAATATCCATTTTTCTAAATTAACCGGTCAATAGCATACACTCCTGGTACATCACCCAAGAGTTGGATGATGGTTAGTATATCTAATTCGTTAGGAATCTTAAGAATAAATTCAACATCCATTTTATTATCATAAGACCGGTGATGCATTGTAATATTGCGAATACTAATGCCCTTCTGGCCGAAAAACAGTGCTATTTGCCCCATAGCACCTGGTTTATCAGCAACAATGAGCTTTATACGATGAGTATTTTTGTTTATAAGATATTGTCGTTCAAGATGACCAAAAAAAACTAAAGTTAAAAACACCAAAGCAGTCGCTACAACAGCAGCAAAAAACATTCCACCACCTACAGCCAAGCCAATGCCTGCCACAACCCATAGGCTTGCTGCAGTAGTAAGCCCCCGAACTGATACACCTTCCCGAATTATTGTTCCTGCACCGAGAAAGCCGATACCGCTTATTACCTGCGCAGCAATTCGCCCCGGGTCTTTAGGCCCATCAAAGCCAGAAAAAGCAACCATGGATACAAGCATAATTAAACTAGATCCTGCACACACCAGAATATGGGTGCGTAATCCAGCTGGTCGCTCAAGGCTTTCACGTTCAAGTCCGATTAGCCCGCCAAGAATTGAGGCCAATACCAACCGCAAAGCTATATCAAATTCGCTGATCCCCATACGCTATCCTCCTTATCTTCGAGGAGTTATCTAATAAACCGACATTTTTCGCCTTATTGGGAGGGAAAAAAGCTGCAACATTAGTGATGTCAGCAGCTTTTTTTCAAATCGTCAAAAATAGAACTTAAGTAGCGATTACACGGAAAGTTGAGCTAAATGGTTATTCTCCTACTAAAGAGTACTCAAGAGCTGTTGGACTTCGTCGATAAGGTTGTCTGTCTCAAAAAAGAATACTTCACCACTGCGGCGAACTTTGACTTCGATTTTATTTTCGTTTATTGCCTTAGGCCCCAATGTAATCTTTAGGGGATATCCAATCAAATCAGCGTCTTTAAATTTGACGCCGGCACGTTCAGCGCGATCATCAAGCACTGCTTCTATTCCGGCTTCATTAAGCAACTGATAAAGCCTTTCGGCGAGCACCATTTGAGCGTCATCCTTAACATTGACTGGAATTACCACCGCCTGGTATGGAGCAATAGCCGCTGACCAAACAATACCATTTTCGTCATGATTCTGTTCAATAGCAGCAGCCATTGTCCGGCTAACTCCAATGCCATAGCATCCCATTACCATTGGTCGCTCTTTGCCATTTTCATCAAGGTATGTAGCTTTGAGCGCGCTTGTATATTTCGTATAAAGCTTAAAGACCTGACCAACTTCGATACCTCTTGCCGTCGCGACAGCCGCACCGCACCTTGGACACGGATCATTTTCCTTAATAAGCCGAATGTCGGCAACAATCGTAGGATTAAAATCGCGTCCGGGATTGACATTGATATAATGATAATCTGTTTTATTTGCACCTGAAACTGCATTATGCATGTTCATAACAGTGGCATCGGCCACAATTACAGTATCTTTCACACCAACTGGTCCAATAAAGCCCGGGATCGCACCTGTCAATCTTACAACAGCCGTTTCGTCAGCCAATCCCAAGTGTAGACAGTTCAATTGATTCTGCAACTTGATTTCGTTAATCTCGTGGTCACCACGAACCAAGGCGAGGACTAAGCCTTTTTCTGTTTGGTACGCCAATGTTTTAATGGTTTTGTCTGCGCTAACACCCAGAAAACCTGAAATTTCCTCAATGGTTTTCGTTCCTGGAGTGGACTTTTCTACGAGCGTATCTGGAACTTCAATTCCAGCAGAAATTGGGAGAAGTTCAGCCTTTTCAACATTAGCGGCGTAGTTGCACTCAGGACAATAGACGATAGCCGCTTCACCAGAATCAGCTATCACCATAAATTCATGGCTGCCACTGCCTCCGATGGCACCAGAATCAGCCTCTACCGGGCGAAACGCCAAGCCACACCTGGTAAAAATTCGCGAGTAAGCATCATACATTTTAGCATAATTCTCATCCAAGCCTTTTTCATCACGATCAAAGGAATACAAATCTTTCATGATGAATTCCCTGCCCCTCATCAGACCAAACCGGGGACGAATTTCATCGCGATATTTATTTTGAATCTGATATAACATTAACGGCAATTGGCGGTAAGAACGGACATCGCTTCTGACTACGGTAGTAATCATTTCCTCATGAGTTGGCCCAAGACAGAAGTCACGGTTATGACGGTCTTTCAGACGAAACATTTCATCGCCATAAACATCCCACCTACCGGTTTCCTGCCATATTTCTGCTGGCTGGATAATAGGCATCGCCACTTCCTGTCCGCCTTTGGCGTTCATTTCCTCTCTTACGATGGTTTCAATCTTTTTTAGCACCCGCCAAGCTAATGGCAGATATGTATACATTCCACCAGCCGATTTACGAATGAAACCAGCTCGCAGCATCAATTGATGACTTATTACTTCGGCTTCAGCCGGTGTTTCCCTTAAAGTTGGTGCATATAATAGGGAAGCGCGCATATTATTCCTCCTTAATGAGCCTGTCGATTTCTGCAAATAAAGCGTTGATTAATTGATCCTCAGCGACTTTCTGAATTACTTCGCCTCTACTAAATAAAATTCCTTGTCCTTGCCCGCCTGCAATGCCGACATCGGCTTCTTTGGCTTCGCCTGGACCATTGACTACACAACCCATAACCGCAACCGTTATCGGTTTTTTTATACCTTTTAGCTTATCTTCCACAGCACTAGCAATTGGCAGAAGATCAATATTGCACCGCCCACAAGTAGGACAAGAAACCAAGGTTGGCCCAAATTGCTTTAAGCCTAATGCTTTTAATATTTCATTGGCAACCCTAACTTCTTCAACCGGATCCCCAGTAAGTGAAACCCGAATCGTGTCGCCAATACCACTAGCCAGTAGTGCGCCTATTCCCACTGCCGACTTTATTGTGCCTGAATTCACCGTCCCAGCTTCGGTTATTCCAAGATGCAATGGGTAATCTACCGTCTCGGACATTAGCCGATAAGCTTCGATTGTTAGGGGAACATTATGAGCCTTGAGCGAAATTTTAATATCAAAAAAACCCAGCTCCTCAAGAATGGCAATATGCCCCATAGCACTATCTACCATCGCCTCAGCACTAACACGACCACCATACTTAGCCAATACATCCTTATCTAACGACCCGGCATTAACCCCAATGCGAATTGGTATTTCACGTCTACGGGCACTCTCAACCACCATTGCAACCTGGTCTCTGTCACCGATGTTGCCTGGATTGAGCCTTAGGGCGTCAATCCCCCGCTCGATTGCTTGAAGCGCTAAACGGTAATCAAAATGTATATCCGCTACTAACGGAATATCACCAACAGATTTTTTTATTGCGTATAATGCCTCGGCAGCAGCCATATCGGGGACGGCCAGCCGGACAATATCACAACCGGAAGCAGCCAAGCGCTTGATTTGACTGGTAGTCGCTGCTATATCGGATGTTTTAGTATTAGTCATTGATTGTACCGCTATTGGAGAATCTCCCCCAACACTAACTTTACCGACCTTTACCTTTCTAGTCACTTTACGCTTCATCAAGCATCACTCACCAAACAATATTATTGATTTTGAAAAATTCGCATAACATCTTTAAATGTCGCGAAAATAAAAAGCATTATTAGAAGAGCCAAACCAATCATTTGGAAAAATTGGAGTTTTTCCTTACTTATCGGTTTACGGCGCACTCCTTCTACCGCCAATGTAACAATATGCCCGCCATCCAGGACCGGCACAGGCAGTAGATTAATCATACCAATATTAATACTAAGAAAAGCAGCTATCCTTAAAAGAGGAATAAAGCCGACCTGAGCCACTTCACCGACTATTTTCGCTACCCCAATCGGTCCAGCAACTTCTGCTGGCACCCGCCCGGTAAACATATCACGAAAACCTTCTAAAATAGCTACTGACCACATAAAAGTTTGTTTTACCGCTAAACCTGCCGCTTCCAGCAGGCCCGGTTGATATTTATTAACAACTGGCGCGACCCCGATAACCCGATAATTAACTCCCTCGGTATACTCAGGTATAACAGTAACCGTACTTGTGCTATCGCCGCGCATAAAAGTAATCTCCATTTGCGCATCGCTGATATTTCTAATAGCAGCAACAACTTGAGTCCATGATTCGACTTTAACGCCGTTGATCTCCAGAATACGATCACCATTAATAAGGCCTGCCCTGGCCGCTGGCTGATTGGCTATCACATTGCCAATAACAGCCTGATTTGACGGAATGTCAATGCCACTATTAGAAATAACCAGAAAAATCAACAGTACCGGCAGAACAAAATTCATGAAAGAACCAGCAAAAATAACAAGCATCCTTGCCCAAATCGGTTTAGAACTAAAAGAACGCTCATCTTGTTCCTCATCCGTCGACATCCCGGCAATCTTGTTAAATCCTCCTAGTGGAATAATCCTGAGTGAATACACTGTTTCCCCTTGCCTTTTACTGATAAGCTTCGGACCAAACCCGATGGCAAATTCATCTACACGCATCCCAGTAAACTTAGCGGTAACAAAATGGCCAAACTCGTGAAAAAATACCAACAGGCCAATAACAAATATGGTGGCGATGATGGTTGTCAACAACAAATTCCCTCCTGCCTCCAAATTATTTTAGATCGTCGATTACCTTTCTGGCAAAATGTCGCGCCCATTCATCTGCATCAAAAATTTCATTAATAGTTGGGTTTGCGACTGTTTTGTGATTGTACATAATATGCTGGATTACCGTAGTAATTTCAACAAAGCTGATATTTCCTGCCAAAAATGCATAAACAGCCACTTCGTTGGCAGCGTTGAATACACACGGCATAGTACCACCACTACGGCCAGCTGCAAAAGCAAGATCAAGCGCAGAAAAAACATTTGTGTCCGGCGGAACAAATGTTAGTGTGCCGATTCTTGAAAAATCAATACGGTTATTTTCCGTCAATATACGCCCAGGATAACTTAAAGCGTATTGAATAGGTACTCGCATATCAGGAAGGCCAAGCTGAGCCAAGACCGCTCCATCATTAAGTTCAATCATCGAATGAATAATACTTTGAGGGTGAACTACTACATCAATTTGGTCATAAGTAACGTCAAACAACCACTTCGCCTCAATAACCTCAAGGCCCTTATTAGCCAATGTTGCCGAATCGACTGTTATTTTTTTTCCCATAGACCAAGTAGGATGCCTCAAACAAGATTCAACAGTAACCCGACTTAATTCTTCAGTACTATAGCCACGAAACGGACCGCCGGAAGCAGTTAGGATAATTTTAGAAAGATCATTTCTGTGCTGACCAGCAAGACATTGCCATATAGCGCTATGTTCGCTATCTACCGGCAAAATGGCCACACCTTTTTCTTTCGCTAATTTAGTTACAATTTCCCCCGCAGCAACCAATGTCTCTTTATTCGCTAATGCTATATTTTTTCCGGCCTCGATAGCGGCGATAGTTGGCTTTAGTCCGGCAAAGCCGACCATCGCCGTCAGAACAATGTCAGTAGCATTATGTGTAGCTACAGCCAAAAGCCCCTCTTCACCAGACAAAATTTTAGTGCGTCCCCGATAACGTTTTTTTAGTCGCTCAGCTGCTTCATTTTCAACCAAAACAGCTATATCAGGCTGAAAAATTTCCAGTTGGTTTTCTAACAATTTATCATTATGGTAAGCTGCCAAAGCAGTAATTTTAAATTTTTCAGGATGCTCGGCAACAACTTTTAAAGTCTGAGTGCCGATAGAACCTGTACTGCCTAAAACAGCAAGGCGTTTTAGCATATTTAGCCCCTTTCAGAAGATAATTTAACGCAAACCAAATGCTACTATATAATAATAAACAGCAGGGACAGTAAATAGAATGCTGTCAAACCGGTCTAGCACTCCACCGTGACCTGGAAGCAGACGACTTGAGTCCTTAACACCAGCATAACGTTTCAAAGCCGATTCGGCCAAATCGCCGAGTGGAGCGACTATCCCTATCAAAAGACCGAGTAATGCGCTACTTGTCAAATAGAGATTACATAAGTTCCCCATTATCATTACCGCTACTATACTACCAAAGACACCACCAGCCAACCCTTCCCATGTTTTCCCTGGACTAATAGCCGGAGCTAATTTATGTTTTCCTAGCCATGAACCAGTAAAAAAGGCGAATGTATCCGAAGCCCAGGTGCCGATCATGGCCAGCCAAAAATATATTTCGCCTGCTTGAAGTTGCCCCATCTGTGTAGATAAATAAACCGTAGAATCAATAAACCTGAGCAGAACCAAATGAGCAAATGGTAAGCCTATATATAGTACTCCGGCAATTGTGTAGAATCCATCCCTGAGCGTGAAACAAGAATGAGCCAGTACTGTTTTAGCCATTATCATGAAAGTAGCGGCCACCAGCACACCAAGCGTTTCCTGTGAATTACCCAGCCAGGCGGTGCCCCAAATAAGAACAATTATACAAATTCCTAATAAGTAAGCCCCTTTGATGTCCTGTTTCCTCAACATGTTACAAAATTCATGCCAGGCTAACACAGTAAAAATAAGGGTGGCGACAGCAAATACTCCCTGTCCATAATGAACTAAAAATACTGTGGCTAACGCACCGATAACTGCGGTCGCTATTCGCTTCCCCAACATTTAGAACACCTACTTTGGATTTTTTAGCCCGCCAAATCGCCGTTCTCGCAATTGATAATTAGCGATGGCCTGAATTAAATGCTCAGCCCGAAAGTCAGGCCAATTACTGTCTGTAAACCACAGTTCAGAATACGCTGACTGCCATAATAAGAAATTACTTAACCTTAGATCGCCGCTTGTCCTAATAACTAAGTCAGGATCCGGTAAATCACATGTATATAAATGCGTTTTTATACTCTGTTCCGTTATTTCTTCAATCAACATCTTTTTAGCAAGCACTTGTTGGGCAATATCCCTCACAGCCCGGATAACTTCCGCCCTGCCGCCGTAGTTAACGGCGATATTGAGGATTAACCCAATATTACAACCAGTGCGCTGCTCGGCCTCAGCCATCTTCTTCTGAAGAGTTTCGGCTAATTCATCAGTCTTGCCAATAAATCTGATTTGAACACCATTATTGTCCAATTCGTCAATTTCATTATCCAGGTATTCCGAAAACAACTGCATCAAAAGATCAACCTCAGAAGCAGGACGCTTCCAATTCTCAGTAGAAAAGGCATAAACAGTTAATATCTGGACGCCGATCTTAGTTGCAGCTTTAACGATTCCCCTTAACGCTTCCACTCCAGCTCGATGGCCTAAAGTACGTGGTAATCCGCGTTTCTTAGCCCAACGACCATTTCCATCCATAATAATAGCAATATGGGCAGGTATATTGTCAGGGTCAAGCTGATTAGCATCATTAACAGTATAATTCAGTTTATTATTGCGAGAAAACAACTTTCTCCACACAGTCATGACCCCTCCATTTAATTTTGAACCCCCTCGAGAGAGGGGGTTAGTTTATAGAATTAAATCATTACAGTTTAAAGCAGATATATCCCCATATCATTCAGCCTCTTTGCTCATCTTTGCGGCAACTGTCAGCTCATGAATTCCATTCTCAGTAATTTTATGTCTAACAACATACAACAAGTTTTTATCAAGCTTAAACCTTACTCGATCAGGACTGGTCATTGATACAGAATAAGAAATACCTAATCGATTAAACTTAGTAATAGCAACTTCCAACGGCCAAGCAACAACATCCATATTATACTTCCATAATTTCCTTTTCTTTAACAGCCATTACCTTGTCGATTTCTTTTATGTACTTATCAGTCAGTTTTTGAGTATCGTCCTGAGCCTTTTTTACCTCATCCTCAGATATTACTTTATCTTTTTCCAGTTTTTTGATTGCATCATTAGCATCTCGGCGAAGATTACGGATAGCTACTCGCCCCTCTTCAGCCTTTTTATGAATTACTTTAACAAGCTCGTTTCTCCGGTCCTGAGTTAGTTGCGGAATATTAAGTCTGATAACAGAACCATCACTATTAGGAGTCAAACCTAATTCAGATTTCTGAATGGCTTTTTCAATAGGTGAAAGCATGCTCTTTTCCCACGGCTGAATAACAATAAGCCGTGGCTCAGGAACAGATATATTAGCAACTTGATTAACAGAAGTAGGCGTACCATAATATTCTACCATAACTTTATCAAGAAGTGCAGGAGTGGCACGACCTGCACGCAGGCTAGAGTATTCTTTTCTCAGCATCTCCAATGCCTTTTTCATTTTGTCTTCATGACTGACGTAGACATCATTAACTGTCATGTTTTGCCCCTCCCACTACAGTACCAATATTCTGCCCTAAAGCAGCTTTCAAAATGTTACCTGGCTCATCAATACTAAATACAATAATTGGAATTTTATTGTCCATACACAGACTAGTTGCTGTCGAATCCATGACCCCAAGTCCACGTTGCAACACTTCAATGTATTGAAGTTCAGCAAATTTCTTCGCATCCGGGTTATAGCGCGGATCAGAATCATATACACCATCTGTATTTTTCTTAGCCATTAATATAACATCAGCTTCTATTTCCGCCGCTCTAAGGGCTGCAGTCGTATCGGTGGAAAAGTAAGGATTTCCTGTACCAGATGCAAATATAACTACACGACCTTTTTCCAAGTGACGAATAGCTCGGCGACGAATATACGGCTCCGCTACCTGACGCATCTCAATTGCAGTCTGAACCCGAGTATCAACATCACACGTTTCCAAGGCATCCTGTAATGCCAAAGAATTCATAACCGTAGCTAACATTCCCATATAGTCAGCAGTTGCCCGATCCATCCCTTTTGCGCTGCCAGACAACCCCCTCCAGATGTTTCCGCCCCCTACCACCACGGCGATTTGCAGTCCAGCGACATTCTTGATTTCCTTGATCTCACAGGCGATCGCATCAACTATCTCGGGGTCAATACCATAGCCAACATTACCAGCTAACGCTTCACCACTAAGTTTTAACACTACACGTTTATATTTTGCGGCCTGCATCACTTTAACCCCCGTTATTTTGAAATCTTTTCTCCGAACATATAGCTAAATCCTTTTTTTGGCTAAGACATACTTTAGAAAATAAGAGAACACATTGTGTTCTCTTATTTATGATCTTCTTACTGATCTACGCTTTATTTACTGTAGCCATAACTTCGGCAGCAAAGTCAGCAGTTTTCTTCTCAATGCCTTCACCAACTTGATAGCGAACAAATCTCCGCACCGATATATTCTCACCAATTTTGGAAATTTTTTCGGTAATAAGCTGAGAAATAGTTTTATCAGTATCTTTGATATATTGTTGCTCTAATAGACATACTTCTTTATAGTATTTTTCTACACGGCCTTCAACCATTTTTTCGGCAATATGAGCTGGTTTACCTTCGTTTACAGCCTGAGCTCGTAGCACTTCACGCTCATGCTCAAGAACTTCCGCCGGTACTTCTTCCCGGCGTACATAACTTGGATTAGCCGCAGCTATTTGCATCGCGATATCGCGGGCTAACGCCTTAAAATCATCGGTTTTAGCCACAAAATCTGTTTCACAGTTAAGCTCTAAAAGCACCCCAATCCTGCCACCACCATGTATGTACGCTTCAACAACGCCCTCAGCTGCAACCTTTCCAGCTCTTTTAGCGGCAGCGGCAAGGCCTTTTTCCCGAAGATAGTCAACAGCTTTATCCATATCACCTTGGGTATCGGTTAATGCTTTTTTACAATCCATCATTCCCGCGCCAGTTCGTTCGCGCAACTCTTTTACCATTTCAGCGGTAATCATCGATAAACCTCCAATCATTTATTAAAAGTAAGGTAAGGGAGGGTCATCCCCCTTACCTTAGTAAATTCTACTCGTTAGTAGCCAGTTGCTCGCCTTGGCGTCCTTCCAAAACAGCATCAGCCATTTTTGCGGTTAAAAGTTTAACCGCACGGATAGCATCGTCATTACCAGGAATAACATAATCGATTTCATCCGGATCACAATTAGTATCAACAATAGCAACGATAGGAATACCAAGTTTATGAGCTTCAGCCACTGCTATTCTTTCCTTGCGTGGATCGATAATAAACAGCGCACCAGGTAACTTATTCATGTTTTTAATACCGCCAAGGAATTTCTGCAGTCTTTCCATCTCATGACGCAGTGAAATAACTTCCTTTTTCGGTAAAACTTCAAACATACCACGCGCTTCCATATCTTCTAGTTCGCGCAACCGATTAATGCGACGTTGAATTGTCGGGAAATTTGTCATCATCCCACCCAACCAACGTTCGTTAACATAAAACATATCACAACGGAGCGCCTCTTCACTAACAGCGTCATGAGCCTGTTTTTTCGTGCCAACAAAAAGAATTGACTGTCCTTCAGCGGCAATGTCGCGAATAAAGTTGTACGCATCATCCACTTTTTTGACCGTTTTTTGCAAGTCAATAATGTAAATACCGTTACGCTCCGTAAAAATGTATGGAGCCATTTTGGGGTTCCACCTTCTTGTTTGATGACCGAAGTGAACACCCGCTTCCAAAAGTTGTTTCATAGAAATAACTGACAAAATAGACACCTCCTGTTTTTTACCGCCGCTTTCTGCATCTTTCACTGTAACCAATTCTTTGGCACAGACAGTGAAATTAGAAAGCGTGTGGATTACACCAAAAAGTAGTATAGCATAATTGGTTGATTATAACAAGACAAAATCTCTAAAATATATTCAAAATTAGTATGTAAGGTTACTTACTTTTTATTCAACTGCAACATCAAAATAATCTCGCCTTTGCCTAACCCAGTAGCTTTAGCAATTTCCATTACGCTATAGCCTTGAGCTGATAAAGCGAGAATCATCTGCCGTTTATCGCCGTAAATCCCATCCTTAGTTTCTCCAATATTTCGTGGTAAGACGCTAGCAGTTGTTTCAGAATTTCCCGGCGACTCATGTACTATCTCAACCGGTAGATAATTTTCACCATAATGTTTAACTGTCAGCTGCTGCAATAATTCTTCGTCTAAGCAAACAAGCTCCGCTGTTTTCAACTGTTTAGCCAAAAGTTCGCTTTTAGCGTCTGCCTCATCTAACAAAAGCTCAAGATGAGCAATCTGACTCTCCAGTCGCCGGATAACTTGATCGGCGGTCTTTTCAAGTTCTTCCCTCAGCTCACTGGCAGGAACTGAAGCTTGAAGTGAAAACATCTTCATAATCATGCCACGCTTGTAAATAATAAAAAAAACTAAAAAAAACAGTATTAGGATGAATATTATGATTCCAGTAAACATTCAGATTAACACCTCAGGTCTTAATATCAACATGCTGTCCAAGCAAAGGATCAGTGCTAGCAGAAAGATCAGCTTGGCTCTCAGGTTCACGATGATTAATTTTCTGGCCTGATTCCTGATGATGCCTTTTCCGCGGATCTTGCTCGCGATTTTTTTCATCAATCTTTTCGCCTACACTTTTCGTCATACTCTGTACCTGCTGTTGACGACTTGCAGATATTTGTCGCCACTCTACAGCATATTGCTGCTCATTAAGTGAGTTCTGCTGCTCATTAAGCTGTTGGATTTTACTCACTTCAGTGGAGCGAGGAATAAGCACCTGCAAGTCGATAGGTCTTATGCCCACTTAATCCACCACCTTGACTTACTTATTATTACTTAAAAGAACCAACTTTGATCTCGCCATCTTCGGCAAAGAAAGAAGCAAATTTTTGAATTTCCCGAATTGGTTTTACCAAAGTTCCAATTACAATCTTTGCTCCGGGAAAAATTGAGTCCGATATCCGAATACGACCAAAGCGAGTTTCTTCAAAAATATGCTCGATCTCAGTTACCCGGCGACGCATTCCATCAATTGAGCCAGCCAAATGAAACTGAGCCTTAGTCATTTTCAGCATCATTTCCCGTTTCTCTGGCGGCATTTCATTCTGGTTCATGCTTTTTAAAATAGTAAGTGCCTTTTGAGCCTGATCTAAACTTGCCTCAGCAGTTTTAAGTTCTTTACGCAGCGTTTGATATTCTTGGCGGATTTCAGGATTTACTCCAACTTCCAATTCAGTAGCTACTGCCAAGTGTGTTCCCACCACTTTGGCCCTAATTTCCTCAGCTGCCATAACATGCCCTCCGGCAATAATCCCGCGCTTTCCTTCAACAATCAGTCGTTTGCCGGCGTTAACACGACTATGAAGTATTGCATCAGCAACAATAATATCAGAACCGGCTGTAACAATGCCATTCTCAATAAACTTAGCGGTTACATTTTCTAATGCTTTAACTTCGCCACGCTGCATCCCCTGAATCCCGCCGCGAATCACAATGTTTTTGCCAATAGCAGTACCGCCACTGATTGAACCGTGAATATCTACATTGCCATCAGCCTCTACTTTAAAGCCGTTTTGTATCGAGCCCCGGACAACTACGTTTCCGACAAAAGTCACATTTCCGGTAGACAAATCAACGTCTCCCTTGATTTCAATCACCGGCGATATATTAATTTTATTATTAATAAACTGCACCTGCCCCGAAATTGCAGCGTACAGTTTGTTATCTTCTATTCTGACGTTTTTTCCAGCAGGCATCAATATATCCTTGCCAGATTTGGCGTAGGCTGGCTGTCCCAAAACATCAATACCTGCTTTACCAGGCGTTGCTATTATCTTTTCTGCTAGAAGATCGCCTTCATTCACTACAGTAAATAAATTCAAATCCTTTAAATCAACCCGGCCATCAGCCAGCTCCATAGGACGCCCCTTATTCTCCATATCGATAAAATATTTAAGCTTAGCATCTGTCCCATCCACCGGTCTGTCGCCTTTAGCACACACTCCTCGGCTTCCAGGACGCTGCATCACTCGCTTGATAGCTTCTTCATCAATACCATGACTAATACCAGCACTGTGAATTTTTTCCATTACCTCTGCTAAAGTAAGTTCCCGACTATTCTTCGGTAATATAATTGTAAGCGAAGCTTCCATACGCTCACGATCTACCAATATCTGAAATTCAGGTTCTGCAAGCTCGGTAGCCGAATTTTCAGCAATCTTTACCGCCACTCCGGCGGCTTCTTTTACAGTCCGAACAACGAGCCCTACGTTAACTCCGGAAATTTTACGACCTTTCAAATCATTTAGAATATCAGCATCTTTAACTGGGGTACCTTCATTTTTTGGTGGATATACTACCAGATGAACGCCCTGCTCATCCAGGGTAATTTGATAACTACCATTTGTCACTTCCGCTAAATTACCTAGATTGTTGACAAAGTCGCTCATAGCATTCCCTCCCTTTTATAGCAGGCTGGCCTTAGCACGAGACAAAGCCCCTCTTAACCTAAAGATAGCCTTGGTATGAAGCTGAGATATCCGAGCTTCAGTCAGTTTAAGAATAAGACTGATTTCTTTTAAGGTAAGTTCTTCATAATAATATAATGTTATAACCAAACGTTCCTTTTCCGATAATTTATCAATTGTTTTTGCCAAAATTGCTTTTACTTCTTCCTCCTCGAGATATTGCGTAGGATTCGCTCCCACTCCCGATGGAGTTTCTGATTTTACATAATCATCTAAAGGAATTATTGTACAACTGCTAATAGTATTTAGAAGGTTGTGCAATTGGAGCAGCGTTATTCCCATCGCGGCAGCAATTTCTTCATCTTTCGCGGATCGTCCGAAGTTATGCTCCAACTGGGAAACTACCTGCTCATACTGGCGCGCTTTTTGCCGCACTGTAACCGGAATCCAGTCTTGAGCCCGGAGCGAATCAATCATGGCACCACGAATTCGCGCTACTGCATATGTTTCAAATTTGACGCCCCTAGTAATATCATATCGTTCAATTGCTTCAAGCAAACCAAAAAACCCATTACCTGCAAGATCATCTTTATCAACATGCGACGGAAGTCCAATAGATATTCGCCCAGTAACTAATTTAACCAGTGGCATATAATGTTCAATTAACTTCTCACGGATATCGCTCGTTCTATTCTTTTTATATTCAGTCCATAAACTCTGAACTTCCACTAACTGATCTTCACTTTGATTTTCTCGCTTCGCCAGCATAGCTATCGACCCCCAATGCTATTTCATTGCCCTTGATTCGAAATGCGGTCAAAATGCTCAGGCATAAAGGGGCTAAACTCTTTATCGGTGTCAGGCGCTTTCACCGATTCGACTTCGCCGCTAACATCTTCACTAGTTATATCAATGTTTTGCCCCTTCGTCACAACTTTCGCCTCTGTTTCAACAATAAACGGTTCAATTATCCTTCTTTCGATTATACCTATTAATAGGTAACCGATAGCCCCAAGCAAAACGGTCGAAAAAAGCGCGCGATGTAAAACAGTTAACAGTCTGACATCATTAAGTAAAGCAAATATGGTAGTGAGAGTGCCACCAACCAGCGCCAAGCCCAATGAACCTTGCAGCTTACGCATCTTGTTGCCCTCCCTCTTATAATTCTTTTTCACCTTTATCAATAGTTTTTATTCGAAAAATACCATTAGTCAGATTCAATTCCACAGTTCGTCCATAGTTTCCACCAGTATCTTCGGCCACCATTCTTAAATCAAGTTGTTTAAGAACTACGCGTACAGCTTCAGAGTTTCGTTCGCCGACCCTCATGATATCAGTGGCATTAGCAAATGTAAACATCTGCGCTCCGCCAGCAATTTTAGCTGTTATTCGCTTTTTTGCAGCTCCCCCCTTAAGCATATCTTCAAGCATAATGGGTAGACAAGTATCAGCAAACTTGGCCGGATTATCCGAGGAACGCGCCTGAGTACTATCAGGAAGCATAATATGCGCAAGACCGCCAATTTTAGTCACCGGGTCATAAAGAGCGATTCCAACACATGATCCCAGGCCGTAACTGATCAAAGAGGCGGGGTTTGATCCGACTTTATAATCAGCCATGCCAACCTTGATTAACTCCGCCATTACACCTTCACCCCTATTGCCGCAAGAATCGTTCCTAGTGATCCGGGATCAGGAATAAGGAAGAAGTGGCCCTTTACGCCATCCGCTTCAGTGGTAAATTCAGTTTCAATAACTAGTGCATGATCGCCCATTTGTCCAAGTTGTATTAAAATAACGCTTAAGATCGCCCCTGCCATATCCATTGCCAAAGCAGGAATTGACGGCAACAATGTAAACTTCGTAAAGTACGATAAAGAATTAAGATATGCTCCAGCAAGAATATTGCCGATCTCCAGCAAAGCCGATTGATCCATTTCATCCAGCGTGTTAGACTCCCGATCAGGCCGCCCCATCAGAGTATCAACAAGATAAAAAGCACTCTCCCTTGGCAACAAAAACAGAATACTGCCAGGGGCCGGCCCAAATACCCTTAAGTAAACACCAGCCACCATAGTATCAGGACCGCCAACGACATCCGGAACTTCTCCTAGTGGTAGTATGCATACCTTGGGTACCGTCATATCAATCTTCCGATTGATAATCTGAGATAAAGCTGTTGCCGCATTACCAGCGCCAACATTACCTACCTCTTTTAAAGCATCAAGTTGCAATTCCGACAGCTTTAAAACTTCTTCCGACATATGTTCACCTCTTATTACTCAGAATCCCCCTGCTTAACTATTCTTGGCTAACTCAAGACCAACTCCCACAATGGCCTCCAGGTTAAGCAAAATAAGCAGCCGATCCTCGTGTTTGCCGACCCCACTCAAATACTGAGCATTTACACCACTAACAATAGTCTGCGGCGGCTCTATACTATCAGAATTAATTGATGTCACTTCCGAAACAGCATCAACAATGATACCAACAACAATATCCGCCACTTTGACAATAATGACACGGGTATCATCAGTGTACTCTCCTGGAAGAAGGCCAAGACGCTTCTTTAAATCAATAACAGGCAAAACATTTCCACGCAAATTAATAACACCTTTAACATAATCAGGCGACTGAGGCACACGAGCAATCTCCAACATCCTTTTTATTTCCTGTACCTGCAAGATACTGACCCCATACTCCTCTCGACCCAATCTGAATACCACCAACTGGGTGTCGTTACTAGAGACAAAGTTTTCAGACATAATTTCACCCCTTTATTGCATTAGTGTTCCGACGTCCAGAATAAGCGCTACTTGGCCATTGCCTAATATAGTTGCGCCAGCGAGAATTTTAATACCTGCAAGAAGTTTTCCCAGCGATTTGATCACAATTTCCTGCTGACCAATCAAAGTATCAACAATTACTCCAGCCTTCTGTTCACCCATATGAACAATAACTACAAAAAGCTCTTCCCGATTTTCGCTACTGGAGTTCTCAGCACCAAGCTTCTTCGCCAAACGAACAATAGGGATTATTTGACCGCGTAATAAAATGACTTCCTGATCTTGAATAGTTTTTATATCCCCTGGCGTAATGTTAATAGTACTGTCAATTGACCCGAGCGGAATAGCATAAATCTCCTGACACACTTCCACAAGCAACGCCTGGATTATTGCCAAAGTAAGCGGCAACTTGATCTTAAATTTTGAACCTTCATTGATTTTTGTTTCAACATCAACCATTCCACCAAGTGCTTCAATTTTTGTTTTAACCGCATCCATACCAACACCGCGTCCAGATACATCAGTCACAGCCTTAGCTGTAGAGAATCCGGGAAGGAAAACCAATCGTACCGCTTCAGCGGTATCCATTTTATCTGCCTCGGCCTGAGAAATAAGCCCCTTTTCTACCGCTTTTGCTTTAACAATGTCCGGATTTATTCCGGCACCATCATCCTCGACCATAATAAGCACATTATTGCCCTCATGTCTGGCAATAAGCCGAACCTCACTAATCGGGTTTTTCCCTTTAGCCTGTCGATCAGAAGGACTCTCCACACCATGGTCGACAGCATTTCGCAACAAATGAACTAATGGATCGCCAATCTCATCAATTACCGTTCGATCAAGTTCAGTTTCTTCCCCTTGAATAATCAAGTTTACTTCTTTATTCAGTTCATGCGAAAGATCTCGCACCATCCGCGGAAACCGGTTAAATACCTGTCCAACCGGAACCATCCGAACTTTCATAACTACTGACTGCAAATCGGTAGTAACCCGATCCATTTGTTCAATAGTTTCTACAAGATCAGTTAGCCGATGGCTTAAGCCAATTTGTTCCAGTCTGGTTTTATTGATAACCAATTCGCCAACTAAATTCAGTAATGAGTCCAACTTATCAATATCCACCCGCACCGATTGGCCACTTTTTAGTTTCTTATCAGAACTACTAGTTTGTTCAGCTCCTCCAGCAGTCTTAACTGGAGGTTTAGTAGTAATTTGAGATTGTTTTTCCGCCTGACCCGCTTTAGGCTGTTCTTGAGAAACACAATCTGTTTCAGCTAAAGGCAAAACATTAGCACTGTCGACTTCAGAAATTGACAATACCGTACTTTGAATTTTTTGCGCCTCAGCACCAGTCAAAATAACAGCGCTAAAACTTAAAGCAAAATTTTCCTTTTCCAATTCCTCAGCCGCAGGTACACTTTTTATCACATCGCCAAGTTCATCTAACGCATTCATAACCATATATGCTCGTGCAGATTTTAAAAGACAGCCATCCCGCAAATTAACTTGTACTTCGTACGCTTGTAAACCTTGACATTTGGCTTCGTGGATAACATTTGCCTCAGTGGCATCAATTATTATGTCACTGGTTTTATCTTCAGACGAAACAGTTGGAGCTAAGTCAGCTGTAATTCCCCCATTATCACCGGAAGCAAGTTTTACCAGTGCTCCAACAAGCGGTTTGATATCTAACCCAGCTTCCGAACCGCCAGCAATAGCCTCCACCATTTGTTCCAACGTATCAACACATTTAAATAATGTATTCAATATGGATTCATTGGCTTTTAGCTGTTCTTTTCGCAACAAATCAAGGATATTCTCCATCTCGTGAGTCAGTTCCGCAACCAATGTAAAACCCATGGTAGCTGACATACCCTTAATTGTGTGGGCGCTCCGGAAAATTTCATCAAGTACAGCCAAGTTATTTGGATCGTTTTCCAAGTCAAGCAAGCAACGGTTTAAGGCCTGAAGGTGCTCCCTCGACTCCTCCAAAAACATACCCATATACTGGTTTACATCCATTTTATACACCTCCGTGTTTAGTTTGCAGATGTCGGACGATTTCCGAAGCAATTGCTGGAAGAGGTACGACTTTATCGATAATGCCTAGTTCGATTGCAGACTTTGGCATTCCGAATACAACTGTAGTTGACTGATCTTCGGCTATTGTATAACCGCCACTCTGTTTAATTTCTTGCATGCCGCGTGCTCCATCACTGCCCATGCCAGTTAAAATAACCCCAGTAGCCAATGATCCATAGATTTTTGCAACTGACTCCATTAATGGGTTAACAGAAGGTCGATGCGAACCTATCGGCGGGCCTTGATTTAGTTTTACAACCGTTCTTGTACCGTCGCGTTCAACAGTCATATGATAATCACCGGGAGCAATAAGTACACTTCCCGGTTTAACCACATCATTGTGTTCAGCCTCCTTTACAGAGAGCGCACACAATGAATCAAGACGATTGGCCAAAGACTTAGTAAATCCTGGTGGCATGTGTTGAACAATGACTACACCGCAAGGAAGATTGCCTGGTAACCGAGTCACTAGTTCCTGAAGCGCCCTCGGACCACCGGTAGAAGTACCAATAGCCACAATTTGCTCCTTTACTGCAACTGAAAAACTTGGAGAGAGTTTATATTCACTAGCCGGAGGTCTAACGGCCTGAAACTTCTGTAATTTATTTACATTCGCTCGAGCGGCAGCACGGCATTTTGCTACAATTTCAGTCCTTATATTATCAATGTTGGATATTGGTCCAGCTGATTTAGCGACAAAGTCCACTGCACCATTTTCCAGAGCCCTAATTGTAGCGTCAGCTCCGTCCTTGGTTAAGCTGCTCACCATAACCACCGGAGTAGGCACCTCACGCATAATGACTTCCAGAGCGCTAATGCCGTCAAGAACCGGCATTTCAACATCAAGCGTAACTACATCAGGCTTAAGAAGTTTAACTTTGTCAATAGCCTCCTGACCGTTTCTAGCCACATCAACAACAGTAAAATCCATCTCAGCGGCAAACAAATCGCTTAAAACTTTGCGCATGAAAGCGGAATCATCGACAACAATTATTTTTATCACAGTTTGTCCCACCTTCGTTCAAAATCTTACTCTTGCCGCCGCGCCCTGCTTTGTCGCTTGAATATATACTTGATAAGTAATTCCCGTGATCTTTCCTTTATATCAGTAAACTTAATCGCAATCCTATAAACCTTCAGTTCTAACAGCAAATCTTCCCGTACTACCACACCATTTGCCTCAATGCAACCTGTTTCTGGCAGCTCCAGCGTCAATTTCAGATTGCTATCTTTACCAATAGTTTGTCGTGCTATTATAAGCAGCCCTCCACCACTAATATCCTTAGTTGTCACTGCTAATGGCTCCCCTTCTTGACCAGAATCATCAAGCAGTCGCACTGTCATCGGTAATGCGGTTTGAAAGCGCACAAAATCACGCATTTGTATTTTTACAAATTCTTCCGGTTTTTCCACGAGCCACATGAGTATTGGCTGAGCAAGTTTGTCAACATATTTTGTTGTAAACTCCCATACAGTGCTGTTAACTATCACACGTCCTTGAATTTCAGTGCCGGGTAAGAGGAATATCGGTACGCCTTTGTCCATTGGCATAGCCAAATACAAGTGCTGATTAGTAATCTCTTCAATCCGGCTCGAATAGCGTGCTTTATTCGCTCCGCTAACTATTATTACTTCCAATCGTTGGTTAACGGCCAATATTTTTGTTGTTATCGTTATTCCCCCCCTAGCCCAATTCAGCGCAACCTACTTAAAAATCTACTAAAAAAACCTTTAATACCGCCTGATTTAGCAGGTTTACCATACAATATGCGTTCGGCAATATACTGTATGCACCGAGCCGCAATTGTGTCAGGCTGCGCTAATAATACAGGGATCTGGCTTTTAACAGCTTTAACTAAATTCTTATCTTCGTAAACAAAACCAAGATTATCTACTGACAACCCTAAAAACTGGTGAGCTACTTTTATTAGTTTGTTGGCAACAATTTCGCCTTCATCAAACTCATTTACCCGATTAATGACCAAGTTAAGAGAAGCGCATCCATCATAAACATTATAAACTTTCATCAAGGCATAAGCGTCAGCAATCGCGGTTGGCTCTGGAGTAGTTATGACAATTACTTCGTCAGCCGCAACAACAAAATTCATTACATTGCGGTTAATACCAGCGCCAGTATCGATAAGAATAATGTCAGCCCAGTCATCATATTGTATTGTTTGTCCTACGAGTTTATCTAATTTGTCCTGACTTAATTCAGCCAATTGATATATTCCTGAACCGCCCGAAATAAACTTTACGCCCCTTGGACCTTCAGTAACAATATCAGACAAAGCATAGTTATAGTTTAACAGATCATACAAACTATACTTAGGCGTACATCCCAGCACATACTCTATGTTCGCTAAGCCAAGATCAGCATCAATAATCATCACCTTTTGACCTAGCTGAGCCAAAGCCAATGCTAAATTAACTGTAAAGTTAGTTTTACCAACCCCGCCTTTACCACTAGTTACAGCTATTACCCTTGCCTCTGAAACAGGCTTTTTTATGATGGCGCTTTTAAATGTTGCCTTAGCACCACATACAATTTCGCGTAATTTATCCGCCTGATCTCGCATATTAATCCCTCAGAATCAGATTTGCTAGCTTGACGGGATTTGCCAGTTCAATATCTTCTGGAACATTTTGACCTGTCGTAATGTACGATAAAGTAGCTGGGAATTGGTAAAGAAGGCTAACCAAAGTCCCCAAATTACATGCCTCATCAACTTTAGTAAATAAAAACTTTTGCGGCAAACAAACAGAGAACTTATTTACAATTTCTAAAGCCTCAGCATATTTAGTTGACATTCCTAGTACTAGATGAGTCTCAATATTAGGGTCAACCGCTAGGAGTGCCTGTAATTCCGCCAACTGGTACTGATTACGCGGACTTCGGCCAGCAGTGTCCAGCAAAACCAAGTTTTTATCACGATGTCGAAACAACGCTGCTTTAAGATCATCAGGTGTATAAACAACATCAACCGGAAGTCCGATTATATCAGCATAGGTTTTTAGCTGCTCAACCGCCGAAATTCGATATGTATCTGCAGTAATAAGTGCTACTTTATACCCTTGGTTTATGGCAAAATTGGCAGCAACTTTGGCGATAGTTGTTGTTTTCCCCACTCCGGTTGGGCCGATAAAGGCAACAGTTTTGCATCCAGTTTCTGGCAAAGCAATTCCTTCGACCCGCTGCAAATGATTGCTAATGCGTTCAGCAAGTAGTTGCTTAACAATAGCCGGATTACTGCCAACTAACGAGGTCTCATCAGGCAAATTATAAGTCAGGTTTTCAGCAATTTCAGGTGCAATATCATTTTTAATCAACAAATCACACCAAAAAGATTTACGGCTTTCCTTCTGGGGAAGTTTAGTGATAACCTGTTCAATCATTTTCCGCATATTAGTGATTTCCATTTGCATTGCTGTCATTTTAGCATCTTCCTCCCCAGAACATTTCATATTTGTAACAGGAACCTTAGTTACTGGGGCTGGAGGCTGTGCAGAAGTTGAAATAGGTACAGGAGTTGAAACAGGTGCAGGAGTATCTACAGCAGCCATAATCTCAACTAATTCCTTGGCAAAAAAGCCAAGAACTCCACCTTTGCGAAACCGGCGGGTATGCAAAATAACGGCATCCCTTCCCAGGTCATTTTTTACCTGAGTCACAGCATCCTGCATATTGGTTGCGGTATATACCTTTACTTTCAATTATAATTTCACCATCCCCACGGCTTGTACTTCGATAGTGGGATCAAGTTCAGCATATGATAATACCACGAGATTAGGGGCGACACGCTCGGTCAGTTTACGAAAGTATAGCCGTATCGCTGGACTTGCTAGTATGAGAGGTGAATACCCAAGATTGGTAAGCTTAGGCAATTCTTCATTAAGGCTGTTAATAACAGTTTGCATTAACTGGGGCTCCAACGCAACATACGAACCATGCTCAGTCCGTTGAACAGATGCGTTTATAGTATTTTCTAATTGCGGGTCAAGTGTCAAACAAGTCAAGACACCGCTTTGTATATACTGTCTAGATATCTGACGGGCTAGCGCCTGTCGAACATATTCGGCCAAAAACTCGACATCTTTGGTAATAGGCGCATTATCAGCAAGCGTTTCAAGAATGGTAACCATATCCCGAATAGAAACTCTCTCCCGTAGCAAGGCAGCAAGCACCTTTTGAATTTCTCCGAATGATAATAATCCCGGTACCAATTCATCTACTACCGCCGGATTAGTTTGCCGAACCGATTCAACAATAGTTTGGACTTCTTGACGTCCCAGTATTTCTGCCGCATGTGATCTTATAACCTCGGTTAGATGAGTAGCTAATACTGACACCGCATCAACAACAGTATAACCTGCCAGTTCTGCCCGTTCACGGCTAATTTCTTGAATCCATAGTGCCGGCAGGCCAAAAGCCGGTTCAATTGTATCAATTCCGGATAACTCTTCCGCCACCGTTCCTGGATTCATCGCCATATAGTGGTCTAGTAAGAGTTCGCCCTTAGCGACTTCGATACCTTTAAGTTTTATGACATATACATTCGGTTTTAGTTGAATATTGTCACGTATTCTGATTGTCGGAACAAGCAGGCCCATTTCTAAAGCACATTGTCGCCGAATCATAACAATACGGTTTAAGAGATCACCGCCTTGACTAGTATCAACAATAGGAATCAGACTATAGCCAATCTCGAGTTCCATTTGATCAACCTGCAAGAGGGCAACAACATTTTCTGGTTTGCGAACCTCTTCGATTTCTTGCTCCTCCTGCATACTAAGTGCCGTTTGAGCAGCAGACTGAACACTCTGACGCAGACTATAAGCAAACCCCAAACATATAGCACCAAGAATAAAAAATGGTATTCCCGGCAATCCCGGTATGAGCGCTAACATTATTAATACTCCCGCCGCAATGAAAAAGATCCGGGGATTTGTTAATAACTGACTGGTAATATCATGGCCAAGATTAGCTTCCGAAGCTGCTCTAGTGACAACAATACCTGTTGCGGTGGAAATCAAAAGCGCCGGAATCTGGTTGACAAGCCCCTCACCTACCGTCAACAAAGTATAGGTATGAAGTGCCTGAACAATATCCATATTGCGTTGTAGCATCCCTATAGCAAAACCGCCAACAATATTAATAATAATAATAATAATTGCAGCGATGGCGTCCCCCTTGACAAACTTACTCGCGCCATCCATTGCTCCATAGAAATCAGCTTCGCGCTGAATATTACGTCGTCGCTGCCGGGCTTCAGTATCAGAAATAAGCCCGGCGTTTAAGTCGGCATCAATGCTCATTTGTTTACCAGGCATTGCATCCAGAGTAAACCTTGCACCAACTTCGGCAACTCGTTCAGCGCCCTTGGTTATGACAATAAATTGAATAATGATTAAAATAATAAAAACAATAAAGCCAACCAAAGGATTGCCGCCAACAACAAAGTTACCGAAAGCAGTAATAACATCACCAGCAAAACCATCTAAAAGAATAAGTCTAGTTGACGAAACATTAAGCGCTAACCTAAACAAAGTCGTAATCAAAAGCAGCGACGGAAAAACCGAAAACTGCAGTGGCTCAACATTATAAAGCGCCACCATTACTATTACCAGAGCCAATGTAATATTGAGAGTTAAAAACATGTCCAAAAGTATAGACGGTAATGGAATAATCATCATTACCACTATTGTAATGACAGCAACAGCAATTAGTATGTCACTGTATCTCAGCAGCTTCGCAAAAGGTGACGCTTGAGTCGCCAATTTATCTCTCTCCTTCTATTTAGGACAAGCGCTTTTTTAAACGATATACATATGCTAATACTTCAGCTACCGCTTGGTATAATTCGGCTGGAATTGTTCCACCTATATCAACACTTGAGTATAAGGCACGGGCCAACGGCTTATTCTCCACAATCACAACCCGATTTTCCCTGGCCACAGCCTTAATTCTTTCTGCTAAAAAATCCTGTCCTTTAGCTACTACTTCCGGAGCAGACATTGTGTGATCGTATTTTATTGCCACAGCAAAATGAGTAGGATTAGTAACAATAGCTGTTGCTTTAGGAACCTCCTGCATCATTCGCCGCATCGCCACAGCTCTCTGCCGTTCCTTAATTTTTCCTTTAATCTGAGGATTTCCTTCAGTTTGCTTTAATTCTTCCTTCACTTCTTGTTTCGACATTTTTATGCTTTGATTATGTTCCCACCATTGATAAAAATAATCAGCAGCACCCAAGACAAGAATAACTCCACCAATTTGTAAAGCCAAATCAGTAATCAATGCGGAAATATAGCGAAGCGAATCAATTAATTCTGCACTGATAAGTTCAGGTATTCTACCAGTTTCGTTTAACACAAACCTAGCAATAAAGTAGCCAATTATCCCCACTTTGAGGAGTGATTTTAGCAGTTCTACCAATGATCGCTTGGAAAAGAGCCTCTCAATTCCGGACAATGGATTAATTCTGCTCATCTGGGGCATTAGCGCTTCAGTCGAAAAGACAAATCCCACTTGCAATAAACTTACCGCCAATGATATTACCAAGATGACGAGCATAATTGGCATCGTCGTTTTAATGAAAACAATAATAAAATTAATCAATAAAACCTGCATACCGTTGATGGTAAAATCAGCGGTGGAAAAATCGGTAAACATAAACCGCATGAAAGTTGTAAGTTCAGAGTATATATATGGACCAACAATTTTTAAGGCTAGAAAAGCAGCTAAAATAATAAAAGCAGAGTTAATTTCCAGACTTTTTGCAACCTGGCCCTTTTGGCGCGACTCTTCCTTACGTTTTGAAGTAGCCTCTTCAGTTTTTTCCTGACTAAAACGCTGAAGCGTGAATTCGTCAAATATATATTTAGTTTCCCGTTTGTTGGAATAAATAAAGCAGGCGGTAAATATCCTGGTACATAACATTAAACCCCACCCCCAAAAATCCAACATAAAACGGTAATGAAATAAACAAAGCAAAAGTACCAACTGCTATCTTTCCCGGAACCCCAACAACAAAGATATTCATCTGCGGCATAGTACGGGCTAAGATACCTAAAGCTGAATCAGTCAACACAAGAGCAGCCAGAATAGGAACACTAATTTTAAAAGCCACGCTAAAAGTGCCAACAAAAAGATCTACCATAAATTGGGCCAATTCAGGCTGAAATACCGCCCCGGTTACAGGAATAACTCTAAAGCTTGAAAATAATGCCGATATTAAAACATGATGACCATTAGTCAATAACAATACCAGCAAGGCAAGGATATATTGGAAATTTCCTAATAGCGGAATCTGCTGGCCCTGCTGTGGATCAAACACGTTAATAATGCCGTAGCCAATTTGTAAATCCATTATATGTCCGCCCATTTGGACGGCATACATAATAAACGAACTAACATAGCCAAAAATAAGTCCTACCAAAAACTCACCGACGACTAACAAAACATATGGGAACAATGATTCCGGTATAATGATATCGGTGGAAGATACCAGCGGCAACAGTGTAAAAGATAAGATGAGTGACAGTCCAGCTTTAATATAAACAGGAATATTGCGACTGCCAAAAACCGGCGCACTGGTAAAAATCCCGCTTATACGCGCGAAAATTAAGAGAAAGAATCCAACCTGACCAAGTAACGCCGATAGTATATCCAAAATATAGACCACCTTGCTAATGTATCATTTGCGGTATCATCATAAATAGATCACGTGTGTAAGATACCATCAAGCTCAACATCCAGGGACCGAAAACTACCATCGCCACAAAAACGGCAACAATCTTAGGAATAAAGCTTAGAGTCTGTTCCTGGAT
>JAGGAC010000099.1 GCA_017889635.1 Bacillota bacterium
AATTACTCCCTCATTGTAAAATAATAAGCGCAAATGTGAAACGCCATTATTGACGCCTAACATTTACGCTTTTGATAGTACCAAAAATACGCAGTCAGGTCTTAGCTTTTCGCTAACCTACACTGCGTACTGCTTCATCGTTTGCAATGTAAACAAACAGACCGGTTTAATACCGCCTGCCCGCTGTAACATGCTGTAATAGAAATTCGCATTTAGCCCCAGCATACTGCGTCAAGCCAACAATCATCTATACCCCCGACATGCCATACCTTGCCTAAAAAATGGAAAAAGAGTATAATATAGATTATCGTCATGGGCAGCTAGCTGCTGCGTGTAGGTGCCTTGTACACCTGCATGAGCCTGGGAGTGTTCCACCACTCACAGGTCATGGCGATTTTTAATTTTCACCTGTTTCTAATTATAGGCTTGTTTGACAAAAATTTCAAGTATTGAATATAAATATAATATCCAGAAAATTCACCCCAAAGCCGATCATCAAAAAGCTTTGGAGTGAAAGTGGCTAGTATGGTTTAAATATAATATTAATGAATATCATTAAAAAATGGTAACTGGAACTCATTTTGTATTTTTTTCAGTATCAACTCTAGACCATCTTGCCGCTTCTTTTTATCTATTGTGTCAAAAACAACATTAGCAAGGTATTTTTTTGATTCAGCATCAACAACTAAAATATCTGCCTTTAAACGATAACTAAAATCATTGTCCCCCGCACCAACATTGCTAATGTTTATTGCAATTACTATATTAGAGTTCACTGATTTCCCATATTCTACAAGATCATCCTTTTTTAAAATAAAGGCTTGCTGTTTCGCACTATTAGTTTCAACTTTACCAATCAGGTCCAAGAATTGAGACGATTTAGGCTTATTATCGCAATAGATCGGCACTACACCTGCATGAAATTTTTCAGAAATTGTCTTTCTAACCTTTTCTACTAACTCAGGCTTTTCAAGAATAACATCGGATAAAAATACAACTACTGAAGGATTACTTACGTTTTCTTGGTTGCTACTTTTAATTTCATTCGTTTTAGCAGGTGTCCAATTAAAGTTTGCTACCAACTGATTCATTAAATTTTTTGCACCGTCATCCATCCAAGGACTTGTTCCTTCTTTATACCAAGTAAGATATTCCAAATACTTCTGCGTAGCCACATCAATTACTGCAACATCTTCCTTCATATCAACTCGTATACCTGACCAAAAATTATTATATATATTGAACGGTGAAATTTTTATCAGTATTACATATTCAGAATCTATGCTCCGCGCATACTTAGTAAGCTCACCAATACTTATTTACAAAATTAACTTTTATTAGATGCTTATCTATAATCGTTAATACTTTACTCTATTTAAATCTAAAGCCATATGGAGAAATTCTATTTTTCGTCCATCACTGCCACTCTTCTCACCTTCACCGCTGACATAAAAACCATACGTGGTGTAACATCTAATTGCTCTAGTATTTTCTTTTCTCACATGTAAGCAGATTTTACTAAAACTAAGATATTGCCTTGATTGGCTAATAGCTAAACTTATAGCTTTTTTCCCGATGCCTTTCCCAAAGTAATCCGTCTTTCCTATCATTATTCCAAGATAAGCTACATCATCAGTTTTTTCTTCTTTCTCCAACCATATTACTCCACAATCCCTCACATTAACCTGGATAATGTACCAACTATACGCTTCCCTTTCATTTGCGTCTCTTCCATTAAAGTTTTTAGGTCCAAACCGTGATGTATATGTTGCTCCCTTAATTTGCGCATACCAGCCTTCTATAACTTTTAAATCCTCAAGAAATAATTGCCTTAATGATACATTCACATTCATATCCATTCAAGATTTAGGTCTGGTTCAACATCAATTCTATTGCCTGTATTTAATGTTTCCTTTGGCTCTATCAACATTACTGTACATTCTTCCTCACAAATTGGTCTATGTACTTTTCCTTTTGGGACTACAATTAATTCACCTGGATTTACCGGATAAATATTGTTCTCTATTTCAAGTTTCATTTTTCCTTCAATAACGAAAAATACTTCGTCCGTTTCGTCATGAGCATGAAAAATAAATGTACGTTTTGCTTTAACAAGCTTAAACTGATAGTTATTTAGTTCCGCTATTAGTTTATATTTATGAAGATTTTTTATCAGTTTAGCTTTTTCTTTAAGATTTACCACACGAATATCCAAAATACTCATCTCCCAATAGCCCTTGCGGTAATTATTAACCAAATTATACCATGCGAAAGACTTCCATAGCATTCATTTTTTCCATAAGACGAGGCAATATTTCGCCGGCGTGTCTGGTTAAAATCTGCAAAAGGTAATTTAGTGATTATATTCGTCAATATTTGTCGATATCAAATTGTTGCATTATTCTAATAATATGTTATTATTAATCTAGATAGGGACAACCTAAATAGGAGGTTCTTCCCATATTGTGTGGACCCTTGCGCCTAGGGTATTTATTTAAGCCTAAGCGGAGGTGATTTACATGATGTTACGGCATCTTGAGGTACAGGTTAAGTTCTGCGTGCCTTTTGTTGTCACCATCAATGTAAACGCAATATTGGACAAAAAAGCGGTTAATGCTAAGACCTCTTTGTAGTTGTACTAATTAAAGTGCAAGGACCACAGGATAGGTGTTTTTACATCTATCCTGCTTTTATTTGCATCATTTAAGCCACTCACTTTTACCTGCAAGCTCGTCCAGCATTTCTGTTGTTTCAGCTCGGATTTGTAACAATACTATAGAATATTACGGCATGGTCCGATTCGCACAAATTACATTTGCCTATGATTATTCCTCCTTACCTTAATTTACATAATGTGTTAATATATAGTAAAGGGAGTGATATATTGCCATTAAACTTAAACTCAACAATTATGAAGCAAGTCGTTGATGTACTCGAAAAAGCTATAACTCGCACAAGGAAAAGCCCTCACGAAATTATCAATACCTTATCAAATCTGCATCCAGAACTCTTGTTTACCCCTGAAGATTGGGAACAACTATCCCAAGAAACCAAAGATGGCATTATTAATAGAGTCAGAAAGACCTTAGAATCCTTGACCTAGCCACCGTTTGGTGGTTATTTCTTTTTCTCTTGGACAATATCCCTATTAAGCCAATAAACATCATCATCTCTTAACCAATTCACAGCCTGTTCGACCGTACACTCAGTCATCGCTACCGCCATCCCTTATGTATAAACCCAGCATTTACCGGGCATAATATTAATGAACTGCCAAATTATATCTCCTATCTCCTTTTAAGCAAGGCCACTAGCACTGGTCTTGTTCTTTTTATTTCCAATATTTAAATGGTTGAGAGATTTACCGGTCATATAACATCCACATGCTTTTAATAACTTCCTTAAAAGGTTTTGTACCGAACACAATATTACGAGTATTACTCCACATGTCTTCCGGCACCTCTCTGGTTCGTATTTACTCAAATCCGAGCTGGATATTACTACAGTGAGTAATAAACTAGGCCACAGTGATAAATCATTTACAACGAAAACTTATATCCACGAAATACAATCAGCCGAAGAGGTTTCAGCAAAGATAATGCAGGGTATCCTAGATAATCTGAAGCCCAAAAATAAAGGACAGGCAAAATAGCCTGTCCTTTCTGCGTGTACATGTCTACTGAAAAATATGTTAGGGGACAACTTAGGAGACAACATAACATAAATAAAAAATTCCGAGGTTTTCAAAAACCCCGGAACCACTTATTTTACTAAGTTTTGCTGGTCGGAGCGGCGAGATTCGAACTCACGACCTCTTCCACCCCAAGGAAGCGCTCTACCAAGCTGAGCCACGCCCCGACTGACAAAGACTATTTTACATTTTTTCTTATTACTTGTCAAGAAATATCTATGACTTTCGCTCCTTCGGAATCTATATTTAATGCTATAAATCTGGCGCTTATGTTATGACTCGCAAAAGTTCTTACCATGGCTTCGCCGATTTCAGTTTCATTATTTTTGGTATATGCAATCAAACAAGGGCCCGCCCCACTAAGTGTTGCACCAAAAGCGCCTTGGGAAACTGCAGCTTTCAAAACATCAGCCATACCAGGAATAAGCTTTTGACGATATGGCTGATGAAGGCGATCTTCCAATGCATACTTTAAAAATTCGGTACGCCCTTCACATAAAGCGGCAATAAGCAAAGCTGATCGGCTTACATTAAAGATTGCATCTTGAAATAAAACTTCTTGGGGCAACACCTGTCGCGCCGCTCTAGTGGAAAGCGTAAAATCCGGTATCGCCACCACCATTTTCAAATCAAAAGCTGGCATGAACTTAAGAGAATACGGCTTATTGCCATTCATAATGCTAACCGTAATCCCACCAAAAATGGCAGGAGCCACATTATCAGGATGTCCTTCCATACTTGTGGCCATATCTAGAATATCTTCGCGTGTTAATTGGTTACCGGTAACAGCATTAGCGGCAACCAGACCAGCTACAATAGCCGCAGCACTGCTGCCAAGCCCACGGGCAAGCGGCACGAAATTATGCATATTAATACGTATTCCTGTATAGGGTTGATTAAGTCGCTCAAGCACCAACCTAACCGCCTGAAATGCAACATTCTTATCATTTGAAGGAATTAATCCCTCGCCTTCCCCAGTAATCGAAATCAAACATTTCCCATCATCACTTAAGGTAAGCGTCATCTCATTATATATAGTGCAAGCAATTCCTATAGCGTCAAATCCCGGACCGCAATTTGCCGTAGTTCCAGGAACTCGTACTTTAACTGATTTTGCCATAGACCCTCCCGTACTTAGTAGCCCACTATTCTTTTATAACCCTAATTACACTATTAACTTTATTTACTGCCGCCATATCCTTCAAATCATTGAGAGCCTTCTTAACATTTGCGTGCGATACCCCATAAGTAATTAATACTAGTTCAGCAAACTTGCCAATCTGGCTTTTTTGAATAACTGAATGCAAACTAACCTGT
Organism: Bacillota bacterium; assembly: GCA_017889635.1. Taxonomy (GTDB): domain Bacteria; phylum Bacillota; class Negativicutes; order Sporomusales; family CTSoil-080; genus CTSoil-080. The sequence continues at coordinate 5,009 of JAGGAC010000099.1, forward strand.
TGTGCCCCGAATGCACCAGCTATTGCCGCTAATACTCCAGGCTTATCATCAACAAGCATTCTTATATAATATGAATTTACGGTTTCATCAATTGGACAAAATGATCGTGATTCAAAGCAAGTACACAATATTCTACTACTAACATTATGTCGAATATCCCGGGCAACATCAATAACGTCCGCCACAACTGCACTGGCAGTCGGCAACTCTCCTGCCCCTCGCCCATAAAACATTGTTTCACCAACCGCATCACCCTTAACAAAAATAGCGTTAAACTCATTATTAACTGATGCCAAAGGGTGAGTGCACGGAATCAGCGCCGGATGTACCCGCACGTCAATACCATTTTCTGAATCTTTGGCAATAGCCAATAGTTTAATAGTATAGCCAAGTTCACCAGCGTAGCAAATATCTTCAGTCGTAATATCCGTTATTCCCTCAGCGTACACATCATCAAAAGTAACCCTTGAGCCAAATGCAATCGATGCCAGTATAGCAATTTTACGTGCAGCGTCAAGCCCACCAACATCAGCAGTAGGATCTGATTCTGCGTAGCCTAGGCGCTGGGCCTCAGCTAGTACTGTATCGTAATCCAACCCTTCCATCGTCATTTTTGTGAGCATAAAGTTAGTTGTACCGTTAATAATGCCCATAACCTCTTTAATATTATTACCGGCTAAACATTGTTTCAAAGGCCTAATAATCGGTATTCCCCCACCAACGCTAGCTTCAAATAGCAAATCTACACAATTTTCTTCTGCGGCGGCAAATAACTCCCTACCGTGTTTAGCCATAACATCTTTATTGGCGGTAACAACATGCTTACCTGCCTTAAGGGCTTGAACAATATATTCTTTTGCAGGCTGTTCCCCGCCCATAAGTTCGATTACAACATCAATATCCTTATCATTTAGAATATCCTCGATATTTGTAGTAATCCTAGTATCAACATTAACAGCACGAACCTTTTCCGGATTACGTACCAAAATCGTTTTAATACGTATCGGCGCACCGACCTTTTGCTCATAATTATGCGAGTTAGAGGAAAGCAGTTTTACCACACCAGTGCCAACTGTTCCAAACCCTAGAAGACCAACGTTAATTGCGGTTTTCATTATTAGTCAACTCCCTGATCAATAGTTATTCCTGACCTAATAATTCAAGGCGCTTGACGCCTTCTATCAATTGCAGTTTTTCCAACAGCAATTCTAGATCAATCTGTAGACTTCGTGTTTCAAAAGAAATAGAAGTATTAGCCACTCCCTGAAGCGGGATACCTTGGTTAATGGTTAAAATACTCCCCCGCTCGCTCGCAAGCAAATTTAAAACCTGGGATAACACTCCAGGTTTATGCTCCAACATCATAGAAATGCTAACGATCTTCTCCTTGCTAGCTTCATAAAAGGGAAACACATAATCCTTATACTTATAATATGCACTGCGGCTTAGCTCCATCTTTTCCACAGCTTCGTTAACGGTACGGGCCTCGCCACGCTTCAGAAGCTCTTTCGCTTTTGTAGTTTTTTTAATGGCTTCCGGCAATATTTCTTCCCTAACAAGATACAGTTTAGACTCTTGGCCTGGCATGGCAACACCTCCTCTCGTATTGTACCAGTGGATAATTATCTTTGTATAGTAGACATTATACCATCTGCCTCTAAGGCAAACAAGTGCCTATCTAACTTATATCATCTAAAAAAAATAAAGTCAGTCATTATCGACTGACCAATTCATACTAAAAAATTATGCAAATAAGACCACCACTGCCATCATTGACCACCTTCTGAAGTGTTTCGCGCAATTTTATTTGGGCATTTTCCGGCATTCCGGTTATTTTATTCTGGATACCCTCCCGTACTAAAGCATTAAGGGATTTACCGAACAAATTAGTTCTCCAGATCTTTTCCGGTTCTCCTTCAAATTCCCGCATAAGATATTGGATAAGTTCTTCACTTTGTTTCTCCGTGCCGATAATCGGAGATATCTCTGCTTGAACATCGGTTTGGATAAGATGAATCGAAGGTGCGGAGGCTCTAAGTCGTACACCAAAGCGGTTGCCGGTACGAATAATTTCTGGCTCTTCTAAAACCATTTCGTCAATTTGCGGCGAAACAATACCATAACCAGTTTGACGCACTTGTTCCAATCCGGCTGCGATTTTATCATAGTCACGTTTGGCCACTGATAATTCCCGCATCAACCTTAGCACATGATGTTCACCACTAACAGTAAATCCAGTTAGTTCCTCCAATATTTGATAAAACAACTCACTTCGTGCAGTCATTTCTATAGCTGCAATTCCACTCCCCAAATCCATGTCATGCAATATTACATCAGCAACAAAATCATAACTGGAAAAATCGTCAATGGCTCGATCAATATCCCGCAGCCTTCGCACATACTGTACAACTTCGTTAACCGCACCATTAAATTTTTCTCTGAGCCAATGAGTCTCATCCAGTTCCTCAACCCAGCGCGGCAATGTAATGTTAACTTCCTTCACAGGGAATTCATACAAAACTTCCTGCAAAATAGCATAAATGTCATCATGATTTAATCGCAAACAATCTACTGGTAGCACAGGAACATCATATTTATTTTCTAATTTTGCTACAAGCTCTCTGGTCTCTTTAGATGTTGGAAAAGCTGTATTTAAAACAACCAGGAACGGTTTATCGAGTTCTTTTAACTCAGCAACAACCCTATCTTCCGCTTCTAAATATTTATCGCGCGATAGATCAGTCACCGAGCCATCAGTAGTAATAACCAACCCAATGGTAGAGTGTTCAGATATCACCTTTTTGGTGCCGATCTCGGCTGCTTCCTGAAACGGAATTTGGTGATCATACCAGGGAGTAAGAACCATTCGTGGCCCATCTTCCTCTTCATAACCGAGAGCACCATCCACTGTATAACCTACACAATCTACAACCCTCACCCTTACTGAAACATTATCCTTAATACTTATTTCTACAGCTTCATTGGGAATAAACTTAGGTTCAGTGGTCATAATGGTTTTTCCGGCAGCGCTCTGCGGCAGTTCATCTTTGGCTCTTTCTTTTTCATATGGATCGGTAATATTCGGCAAAACCATAGTTTCCATGAACCTTTTAATAAAAGTCGATTTGCCGGTTCGTACCGGACCCACAACGCCAATATAGATATCACCGCCGGTACGTTCAGCAATATCCCGGAACAAGTCGAATTTTTCCATTTTTTTTGTTTACCCTCCCCCTACTGAAGTATCTAAAATGCTGAGCGTCACGCTCCACCAAACCATTGTCACCCCTTCCTTTACTACCTATGCCGTCTGCACATAAAATTTGGAAATACAGGAAAAGCCCAATTAATCATTATAAATATATTACATGCCGCAGATAATATTACAATTATGCAAAAAGACCTGGCCTCAGCCAGGTCTTTTTGGACATATGCAACAATCGAAAGTTAATCTCTTTTTTC
>JAGGAC010000028.1 GCA_017889635.1 Bacillota bacterium
TAGGCTTGAACAAAGTGAAAGCCAGCGTCTTTAGACGCTGGTCGGTAACTGCCCCTTATAGGGGCGAGCAAACCACCCGTTGGACGGGTGGTTTTGATTAGATTAAGCCGGTTCTGAGCATAATATACATCAAGTGCCCTTGTTCGGCGAACAGATATGCTGTATAATAACAATGAGTGGATGGAGCGGCGGTTTCTTATTTTAGTTCGAGCGGCTAAATACATGATAATAAACCGGAATATTACCGGTTCGGAGGTGTAATTTTTTTTGACCAAACCAGAAAAACTTCAAATTATTCCGTTAGGTGGTCTTGGTGAGATCGGCAAGAACATGACGGTAATTCGTTATGATGACGAAATCATTATTATTGACTGCGGTCTGATGTTTCCGGAAGACGATATGCTCGGTATTGACTTAGTCATTCCAGACATAACTTATCTTCTTGAAAACCGTGAGATGGTGAAGGGAATAATCCTGACCCATGGACATGAAGATCACATTGGCGCTTTGCCCTATGTTTTAAAACAGTTAAATGTACCTGTTTATGGGACACGTTTAACCCTTGGAATTCTTGAGGGGCGCCTTAAGGAAAATAATGTCGGCAGCCCGGTGCTTAACCCCGTTAAATCTGGTGATTTGATTAAAGTCGGCAGCTTTCAGATAGGTTTTATCCGGGTTAGCCATAGTATTGCCGATGCAGTGGCGGTTTCGATAAAAACCCCATTAGGCACAGTGGTTCATAGCGGCGATTTTAAGTTTGACCAAACTCCTGTTGACGGAAAGGTAACTGACTTTCATCGATTTGCTGAACTTGGTGACCAAGGTGTTCTTGTTTTACTGGCGGACAGTACAAATGCTGAACGACCGGGATATACTCCGAGTGAAAAAATTGTGGGGATAACTTTTGACGAAACCTTTCGCAACGCTCGCGAACGGATAATAATAGCTACTTTTTCTTCGAACGTTCATCGTATTCAGCAGGCTATTGATACAGCCTGTAAATATAATCGTAAAGTAGCTGTTCTTGGTCGCAGTATGGTTAATGTTGTTTCAATAGCTTTGGAACTTGGTTATCTGAATGTTCCTGAAGGCGTAATTATAGATATTGATGATATTAATAAATATCCGACTTCAAGTATTGCAATAATGACAACCGGCAGTCAGGGCGAGCCAATGTCTGCTTTAACACGTATGGCTATGTCTGACCATAAAAAGGTTGATATTGTTCCCGGTGATACCATTATTATTTCGGCGACACCTATTCCAGGTAATGAAAAAATGGTGTCTCGTACCATTGATTTTTTGCTGAGGCAAGGGGCTGAAGTAGTATATGAAGCCGGAGCAGGTATTCACGTATCTGGTCATCCGAGTCAGGAAGAACTTAAATTACTCCATAACCTGATACGTCCTAAATTTTTCATTCCGGTACATGGTGAGTTTCGGCATCTTGTAAAACATGCTAAGCTTGCACAGGAAATGGGGATGCCTAAAGAAAATATTTTTGTGGCTGAGAATGGACAGGTGCTGGAGTTTACTGCTGACAAAGGTGGTATCGTTTCCAAAATAACTGCTGGAAAAGTTCTTGTTGATGGACTTGGGGTTGGTGATGTTGGTAATATTGTTTTGCGTGATCGCCGTCAATTATCGCAGGATGGTATTTTGATTGTAGTAGTGACAATGGATAAACAGCGGGCATGCGTAGTAGCGGGGCCTGATATTGTTTCGCGTGGCTTCGTATATGTCAGGGAATCCGAACAACTTATGGAATTGGCTAGAGAAAAAGTAAAACTGGCTTTAGAAAAATGTGAGGCCAGCGGTGTTACGGAATGGGCGGCCATTAAGTCTAATGTCCGTGATGCTCTAGGAAAATATCTATATGAGAGGACGCGACGCCGCCCGATGATTTTGCCAATCATCATGGAAGTGTAGCATCTTGAAGAAATAGAGGGTTGCCCTGAAAATGAGGCGGCCCTCTATTACTCTGTTAGAGTACTGTTTGTAAAAGTAAAGATCAACAACTTCGTTAGTAGCTAGACTTAGAGGCTTGGACAGTATGAAACTTTTGATAAAGCCTATACTATTAAGAGTGATGAGAATGAAATGGAGGCAGGATAATGACAGATAGCGATAATCCGGTCGTTGCGCCGCCTGGCACTGAGCATCCACATCCGCCAGTACCGGATGAAGTTCCTAAACCCATCCGTCGATCCAAAAAAAGCGCTACTAACGAGAATATTGAAGAAATGGGTTCTACCGAGGTACCTTCAGCCAAGAGTAATGTTCATGTTATGACAATTATAGGACAAATTGAAGGCCATATGGTATTGCCACCACAGAATAAAACTACAAAATACGAACACATTATGCCTCAGTTAGTGGCAATTGAGCAGAATCCAGAGATTGAGGGATTACTCTTGCTGCTAAATACTGTAGGTGGTGACGTGGAGGCCGGATTGGCCATCGCCGAAATGATATCTACCATGTCCAAACCATCAGTATCAGTAGTTCTCGGTGGCGGTCATAGTATTGGAGTACCAATTGCTACTTCGGCAACTTATTCTTTTATTGTTGAAAGCGCCAGTATGACTATTCATCCAATCCGTCTTACCGGACTGGTGATTGGCGCTCAGAGTTCTTTCGATTACTTGGAAAAAATGCAGGAACGGGTTAATAAATTCGTTGTTACTCATTCCAATGTCAGTGAAAAAATTTGGAAAGAAATGTTGTATCGGACAGGCGAGTTGTCAAGAGACATTGGTACTTCAGTCATTGGCAGAGACGCGGTACAGTATGGCCTGATTGACGCTGTAGGCGGAGTGTCGCAGGCTTTAGGAAAGTTGCGGGAAATGATAAAGGCTCAAAAAGAGTCGGAACGGATTAAACAGTAAAATGACTTTTTGGACCATAGTGCCAATGGAAATAGTAATGTCTGGAGCCGAAATAACGCCTGCTTACGAGGAAATAGAATACTCTGGCGTCAGGGTGGTGGTGGAGAAGCTTTCTTCCGCCGAGTGCCGAATAGTTAGAGTGATATCTACTGAACCAAATGATTACCTGCGTCCAGAAGTTCAGCCAGGTAAAATGCTAACCTATCATGTTGGTGACGTGGTTTAGCTTTATTCAACCGCTGAAAAGGGCTGGGAGAAATAACGATTTTATTATATGGGTTTTAGGATATAGCACTCTCGTGGCAGAGTGCTATTTTGTGGTATATAATAAATCTAGCGGTGGTTTCGATGAAAAGCTTATTGGCTTTTCTACCGTTATCAAACTAGAAATATAAAGGAATTTTTATTGTATTTGTAGAAAATTCCTGTAGAGGTGGTATGTCTTGCCTAAGTTATTGTCCAAGCTTCCTACAGAAATGAAGTATGAATTAACTGGAATTCTTTTGGTGATGCTTTCCTTATTGGCCTTTGCCAGTCTGGCTGGTATGAATACAGGGCCGACAGGTTTAGTTATTGCAAAAACTTTTTGTTATGCCTTTGGCGCTGGAGCTTTTGTGCCGCCGCTGGTAGTGTTGGTGATTGGTTCGCGTTATGTTTGGACCAGGAAACCTATTTGTTATTCGGCGAAGTTCTGGGGCCTATTTCTGGCTTATGTTTTTTTGTTGGCGATATACCATCATTTTCGTATCCCGGTTGGAGAAGAAGTGCTGCCTGATAGCCTGCCGCTTGGCGGTGGTATTATTGGCGGGATGTTACTTTTTATGCTTCGTAAATTCCTTGGCGTTTATGGCAGTATGATTGTACTTGTTGCGCTGGCAATTTGTTCGGTCATTTTGTCTAACACTTGGTCGTTAGCAAGAACCCTGATAACAGCGAAAGAGAAGGCAACTGACAGTATATCAAGTGCTCGCGATGCTGTGGCGTCTACTTGGGAAAATGTGAGCGAAGCATTTCCAGATAAACGAAAAAAGAGCGCCGGTTTGTATGACCAGGAGAGTGATAAGAATCGCTCCGTATCAACTATTTCCCGCCCCAAGCCGGAATCAAAAAAAGTTTATAAAGAGGCAGTAAGCCCTAAGACCGAAGAGTTTATGGCCCCGCCAGTTCAATCTGATTCTTTTTCTGGGTTTGCATTGCCACCGTTAGCTCTTTTAAAAAAAGCTACAAAATCGAAAGCGCTAAAATCGACTAAAGAGCTTTCCGACAATGCCAGGTTGCTAGAGCAGACACTGGACAATTTCGGTGTAGGAGCAAAAGTAGTTAATGCCTGTCAAGGTCCGGCTGTAACTCGCTATGAACTCGAACCGGCTCCAGGCGTTAAGGTAAGTCGCATTGTCAACCTTTCGGACGATATTGCTTTAAATATGGCCGCTCCAGGTGTTCGTATTGAAGCGCCAATACCTGGAAAAGCGGCAGTGGGTATCGAAGTACCGAATAAAGAAGTAGGTAGTGTGCCGCTTAGGGATGTGTTGGAAAGTGCAGAATTTCAACAAGCAGCATCACGGCTTTCTGTGGCTTTGGGTAAAGACATCAGCGGGCAGGCAATTGTTGCAGACCTTTCTAAAATGCCACATTTATTGGTAGCTGGGGCTACTGGCTCTGGTAAAAGCGTCTGTATAAATACCTTAATTGTCAGCATCTTGTTTAAGGCTCGTCCGGATGAAGTGAAATTTATGCTTATTGACCCTAAAGTTGTGGAACTTTCCAATTATAACGGCGTTCCTCATCTTTTGACGCCGGTAGTTACTGATTGTAAAAAAGCAGCATCATCACTTAGGTGGGCAGTTCAGGAAATGGAGCGCCGCTATGCATTGTTTGCTAGCGCTGGTGTCCGTGATATCGCTCGTTATAACGAGAACAATGGTGAAGATCCGTTGCCTCTGATTGTAATTATTATTGATGAGTTAGCTGACTTGATGATGGTCGCCCCAGTAGATGTAGAAGACGCCATTTGCCGCTTGGCACAAATGGCTCGAGCTGCAGGATTGCATCTTGTTCTAGCAACTCAGCGCCCGTCAGTGGATGTTCTAACCGGCACTATTAAAGCAAATGTTCCTTCACGCATATCTTTCGCTGTTTCGTCGCAAGTAGATTCCCGAACTATTCTTGATATGGCAGGTGCTGAGAAGTTGCTGGGCAAGGGCGATATGCTGTTTTATCCGGTTGGAGCAGCTAAACCATTTAGGGTTCAGGGCGCGTTTATTGCAGATAATGAAGTAGAGGAACTTGTTAGCTATTTAAAAAAGCAATCGGAACCAGACTATACCGAAGGTGTTACTACTTATGAGGAAGTTAGTGAGAAACGGGGTAAGGAGATTTTTGAAGATGAGCTTCTAAAAGATGCCATTTCGATGGTGATGGAAACCGGACAGGCTTCGGTGTCGATGTTGCAACGCAAATTTCGTATTGGTTATACTCGTGCTGCAAGGCTTATTGATACAATGGAAGAAATGCGAATTGTCGGCCCCAATATCGGCAGCAAGGCTAGAGAAATTTTAATGACCTCGGATCAGATTGATGCTCAATATTTTGATGATGCTCAATAAAATATTGTACCATGTAAAGAAAGACAAAGTTTTAGGGTAGAATATAAGAAGTAATATTGTAAAAGTTGAGGCTGAAGATGTTGAAAAGACATTAGGATAAACTAGGTTATTGAAATAGGTTAAGGGGGTAAATGGGTTGCAAACTGTAGGAAAAATATTGCGCACTGAACGTGAGAAGCAGGGCCTCTCATTAAAGGATATTGAAAAAGGCACCAGTATTCGTTCATTGTATATTCAAGCCATCGAGGATGACGAGTATCAGGCATTGCCTGGAGAGGTCTATCTAAAGGGGTTTCTGCGCAATTACGCTAACTTTCTTGGCTTGGATCAACAGGAAATACTAAATATCTATCGTCAAAGTCAGGCCCCTGTTGAGTTGCCACAAGAACAAGTTGAGGCCACGAATATTGGCGGTGGCCGAAAAGCGGACTATAGAAATAGCATATATGGTCGTTGGCCAGTCATTGTAATACTGGTTGTAATAATTGTAGCAGTGGTTTTAGGGGTGATTGTTTTTGGGGGGAAATCGGACTCTAAGTCCGAAACTCCATCGCAGATTCAGCCGGCGCAAAATCAAGTTTTGACACAGACGCCACCAGCTACTCCGGCTGCGCCTAATGGTTCTGAGGCTGCTGATGTAAAACCGGTGGTTGTTAGTGTCAAGGTTACTGATAAGACATGGATTATGGTATCTGCTGACGGTAAACAAGTATATGAAGGAACTCCTCAAGTTGGTGAGAACTTTACCTGGAGTGCGGATAAATCAGTTACCATTAAATTAGGCAACGCCGCTGGTGTTGATATGACTTATAATGGCCAACCACAAGCCAAACTTGGTGATGAGGGAGAAGTTGTTCTTAAGACTTTTTCCGCAAATTCAACGAATTCAACCAAAAACACAAATGCTAAGAAACGAAAATAGTTTTGCTGTTATAGCTGAGCGTTTAGGAGTACTAAAATGACCAATGATTTTCTGCCGATCAGTAAAGCTGACATGGCGCAACGCGGATGGGATCGACTTGACTTTCTGTTTATCAGTGGCGACGCTTATGTTGATCACCCTAGTTTTGGTCCGGCAATAATTTGCCGAATGCTGGAAAAGGCGGGGTGGAGGGTCGGAATAATTGCTCAGCCTGACTGGCGAAGTAATACGGATTTTAAAAAGCTTGGCAAGCCTCGTATTGCAGTACTGGTTTCAGCCGGTAATCTTGATTCGATGTTGAATAAGTTTACGGCTGCTAAAAAGTATCGCACAAGCGACAATTATTCTCCTGGTGGAAAGGCGGGCTTAAGACCAGATCGAGCCACAATTGTTTACTGTAATCGCATTCGCGAGGTATGGAAGGATATACCTCTTGTTATTGGTGGTATTGAGGCTAGTCTCAGACGTTTTGCTCATTATGATTATTGGACGGATAGTGTGCGGCGGTCAATTCTTATTGACAGTCGTGCTGACCTTCTAATTTATGGTATGGGTGAAAAACAAATTAAAGAGATTGCTTCTCAGTTAGCGGCAGGTATAAAGGCTGAGGATATACGTACTGTTGGTGGTACATGTTATCGCGCATCGTCACTTGACCATTTATGGGATTATATCGAAGTGCCGGGATATACTGCGGTTAGCTCAAATAAAAGGGATTTTGCAGAAGCCTTCAAAATTGAGTATTTGGAGCAAGACCCGATTCGTGGTAAAATTGTTGTTCAAAACCATGGCGAATATTATCTGGTGCAAAATCCGCCAGCTATGCCTTTAACTACTGACGAAATGGACGAAATATATGATTTGCCATACCAGCGTACTTATCATCCTATTTATGAAGCTAGCGGTGGAGTACCAGCCATACAAGAGGTTAAGTTCAGTTTGGTAAGCCATCGTGGTTGCTATGGCGCTTGTTCTTTTTGCGCCATAGTTTCCCATCAGGGGCGAATTATTCAGTCTCGCAGCCGGGAGTCTATTTTGCGTGAAGCTGCTATACTTATTCGACAGCCAGATTTTAAAGGCTATATCCACGATGTTGGTGGGCCGACAGCAAACTTCCGTTTGCCTGCCTGTCAACATCAGGCGGAACGGGGGGCTTGTCGGACGCGGCAGTGTTTATACCCAGAGCCATGTAAAAATTTAACTGCTGATCACAACGATTATTTATCGCTTCTCAGGGAACTAAGGAATTTGCCTGGGGTGAAAAAGGTATTTATTCGTTCGGGTATCAGATATGATTATCTTTTAGCTGATGCCAGTGACGAATTTTTACAGGAGCTCTGTCAGCATCATGTAAGCGGTCAGCTCAAGGTTGCTCCTGAGCATATATCGTCTAAGGTTACCGCTTTGATGGGAAAGTCGAATAAAGAAGTATATCAAAGGTTTGCCAATGCTTTTAAAAAGGTAAACAAAGCTATTGGCAAGGAACAATATCTTGTGCCATATTTTATGTCTAGCCATCCTGGAGCCGGACTCAAGGAAGCGGTGGAACTGGCAGAATTTCTTCGGGATCAAAAATATTATCCTGAGCAGGTACAAGATTTCATTCCTACACCAGGGAGTCTTTCTACATGTATGTATTATAGTGGTATTCAACCATTGACAGGGGAAAAGGTTTATGTAGCGAAAGACCAACATGAAAAAAAAATGCAGCGGGCACTTTTGCAGTATCGCGACCATAAAAACTATCATTTGGTTTTTGAGGCGCTGGTCAAAGCTGGACGACAGGATTTAATTGGGTATGGGCCTCATTGTCTCATTCGTCCGCCAAAAGAGTCGGCAAGGATAGGTGCTAACAAAAAAAAATCTCGTGAGCTCCCAGTGGGACGGAATCAGCGACGCAGAAAGGATTGTGACAGAACAAGGTTCTAATAGAGTGTCCTCTAATACATATACATAGATTTTCTTAGTGGCGGGAATATATTAAGATGAATCTATATTGAGATAAATTGGGGGACACGATAATGATGGAAAAGACAAACAGACCCTCTCTTCAAGCTGCATTGCTTTGTGAAGGTGTGACCACTGATGCTGAAGGACGGCATACCATTCATAATGAATTTAGCCAGTATACCATGGGATATTCACAGTCGTTTACTATTCTCACTATTTGGCGCGGCAACGAAGGTACTGCCGAATATAGTTACAATGAAAAAACGGAAATTGTTGCGCCAGACGGACGGGTTGTGGCAGAAGGAAAAAATGGGCCGTTTAAAGTTGCTGACAGTACTTATCGCCAAGTAAACAGCATATTGTTGGAAAATGTAGATTTTACCAATGAGGGTGTATACACATTTAAAATAGCTTTGACTGATGCTACGAGCGGCATGGACATAGTTTGCAGTTCATATCCGATAATGGTAATCTGATAAAGCTTACTATTATCGCGTTTTGGAAGGATATTTCTCTTGCGTGGCGAACAAATAAAGGATATAGTTATATAGTTGGCTACTAGGTCAATTTACGCTGCGACATTAATGTTTTTTGCTTTTAGTAGGAGGGGAGTACTTATGCGGCGTTATTTTCCGCTATTTTTAATGTCATTTTTCTTGGTAATAATTACTGTGGTTGGAACTAATTTACTTGCCGATGCTGGTAAGGAAAACCCAGATACAAAAAAACACATTGTTGTTTATTGCACTCTGCCGGTTGAACAGATAGCTGTTTTAACTCAGGAATATGAAAAAAATTCGGGGATAGTTGTAGATTTAGTTCCATTATCTGATGCTGATCTCTTAACAAGGCTTGCTGTGGAGTCAGATGCACCCCGGGCTGACGTTGTGTTGGCAAACAGTGAAACTCTTAAACAAGCTGTGAAGCTTAAAGCGCTTGCAGCGTATGATTCCGAAGTGACAGATGTCATTCCTGATCGGTTTCGTGATTCGAAAAATCAATGGGTTGGTGTCTGGTATGATCCTATTGTTTTTGCCATAAATAAGGATTTTCTCAAAAAACTTCCTCGGGCGCCCCAAAAATGGGATGACCTTGCGTCAAATAATAACCAATACCGTTTAGTGATAACTGATTTTTTGGCCGCAGATGCATCGGTAAATATTTTTAACACGTTGGTTGCGGTAAAGGGTGAAAATGACGCAATGGCATACTTGGCTAAGCTTCATCCGAAAATTGTCCAATATGCTAAATTTCTTTCGACTCCACCACGAATGGCTGGTTTGGCAGAGGCTGATATCGCTATTGCCGTTCAAAGTGAGACGTTGCGTTATGTGCATGACGGTTTTCCTTTAGAGCTCATTCACCCAGAAGATGGTACAGCGTATCTCCTGACTGGTGTCGGCCTAGCGGTTGGTGCGCCGCATAGCGTTGAGGCTAAGCCGTTTATTGACTGGCTTCTCCAAAATCAGGCTCAGACAGTGTTATATGATAACCGTTTTTACATGGTGCCTACAAATGCTGACACTGTGGTATACAAAAAACTGGCCGGGAAAGAAAATAATAAGCCTATACCACTTTTTGAGTATGAGGATAAGCTTAATGCAGCAGAAAAAGCCAAGCTTCTTGATAAATGGGTGCAGACAGTGCGCTTAAGCCCCAGATGAGTAGGCCGAAAGGAAGATTTCATATTGAAAGCCGGATTTATTAGTCTTGGATGTGCCAAGAATTTGGTAGACACTGAAGTTATGTTGGGGATGTTAGCAGAGTCAGGAATTGAGATTACTGTTGATCCTGGCACTGCAGATATTATTATCATTAATACCTGCAGTTTTATTGATGCCGCTAAAGAGGAATCAATTAATACTATTCTCCAGAACGCTCGATATAAAGAAGAAGGTAAATGCCGTGCTCTGATTGTGGCAGGATGTCTTGGACAGCGCTACCAACAAAATCTTTTGGATGAGTTACCAGAAGTTGACGCGATTGTTGGAACCGGAGCTTGGCACCGGATTAATGAAGCCATAGCAGCCGTGTTTTCTGGGCAAAGAGTGCTTTTCATTAATGAGACTGACACTATTTACGACGAAAGTATGCCCCGTATTAAATCTACTCCAGCATATTCGAGTTATGTTAAAATAGCGGAAGGCTGTAGCAATTGTTGCTCGTACTGCGTAATACCAATGGTGCGGGGCGAGTTTCGCAGCCGCACCATTGAGTCTGTGGTAAATGAAGTGACTTTGTTAGCTGCGCAGGGCACCAAGGAAATAAACTTGATTGCCCAAGATACAACTAGTTATGGACGTGATATATATGGAACGCCGCGCCTAGTTGAATTACTCCGGCAGTTGGTTAAAATCGAAGGAATTGTTTGGATACGGCTATTATATTGTTATCCGCGCTATTTTACCGATGAACTAATTGAACTAATGGCTAATCAACCTAAAATCTGTAAATATATAGACCTTCCTTTGCAGCACATTCATGATAATATTTTAAAGGCAATGAATCGGCGGGACAGTAGTTCTGACATTGAAAATCTTTTGAAGCGAATTCGCGAGGCTATTCCTAATGTAGCAATTCGCACATCTTTTATTGTTGGGTTTCCTGGTGAAACTGATGAAGAGTTCGCAGCACTCGAGCAGTTTATGGCTAAGGAAAAGTTTGACCATGTTGGCGTCTTTACCTATTCTCAGGAAGAAGATACTGTAGCTGCAAAGCTTCCTAATCAGATAAGCGACGAAGTAAAGCAGGAACGGTATCATCGCTTGATGTCTCTGCAATCAAGAATTTCTGAAGAACGCAATACTTCGCTAGAAGGTCAAACTCTCGCGGTTTTGGTAGAAGGTAGACGGAGCGGAACGGACGGAGAAGTCGTATTCGGGCGCTCAGAACGTGAAGCTTCGGATATTGACGGGTGCATTTATCTGGAAAATGCGTCTGATGCAAAAATCGGCGATTTTGTTACCGCCAGAATTATTCAAGGTTTTACATATGATTTGTTGGCGGAAAAAATATAGCGGAACAATACCGGCGGAGAGCGGGACATTTGGTATATTTACGACTGGCACTCGTGAAATAGTAGTGTTGACGCACTACTATTTTTGTCTACATATCTGAAGTAGAATTTTGAGGTGTATATAACAGCTGTTTCGCACCTAGTGTACTAGAGTATGGCAACCTTTTCTTTGCTAAATGGAATTGTTTAGAGGATTTAATACCATTTATCGCGAAATTGCATGTTGCGGGGGAATCAGAAATGATTGTGGAAATTGTAAGTACAGGAACTGAATTACTTTTAGGGCAAATTATTAATTCCAACACTGCCTATCTAGCTAAACGTTTAAACGAACTTGGTTATGACGTCCTATTTCAATCAACAGTGGGCGATAACCGCATTAGAATGACTCAAGTTTTTAATACAGCGCTGGAACGAGCTGATATTATAGTAACTACTGGCGGATTAGGTCCGACGCAAGGTGATATAACCAAGGAAGTGACGGCCGGAATTCTAGGACGCGGCCTTTATTTACACCAACCAAGTCAAAAGCAGATCAATGACTTTTTTGCCTGTCGGCGAATAAAAATGACTGAGAATAACCTGCGTCAGGCGATGATACCGGATGGAGCTTTGGTGCTACCAAATAAGTGTGGTACTGCTCCAGGTATAGTTTTAGAAACCGCTAAAAATACTATCATCCATTTGCCTGGGCCGCCTTATGAAATGGAAGCAATGTTTGAAGCTAGTGTGGTTCCATATCTCGAAAAAAGATTTGGCAGTCAGGGCGTTATTTATTCCAAAGTATTGCGCACCATTGGTCTTGGCGAATCATCCCTTGAAGAAGAGATTATTGATCTTATAAAGAGACAAGGAAACCCTACAATAGCATTGCTGGCTCGGAGTGGTGAAATACATATCCGTTTGACTGGGAAAGCTTCTTCTGTTCAAGAGGCTATGAATCTTATTGATGGGGTGGAACAAGTAATACGCCAGAGGATTGGCCAGTATATTTTTGGTGTTGATGATGAGGCATTGGAATTAGTTGTAGGACGGATGCTTAAGGGAAAAAGACTGACAGTATCTTTCGCCGAGTCTTGTACTGGCGGGCTTGTATCTAGTCGAATTACCGATATTCCAGGTAGTTCAGAGTACCTTGTAGGATCGGTGGTAGCCTACAGTAATGCTATAAAATCTGCTATTGTCTGTGTTGATGACGCTATCCTTAGGACTTATGGCGCAGTAAGTCGAGAAGTAGCGGAGGCAATGGCAACCGGAGCTCGGTCCAGGTTCAAAAGTGATATTGGAATAGGAATTACAGGTATAGCCGGGCCAGGAGGAGCATCTACAGACAAACCGGTTGGCCTTGTATATATTGCGCTTGCGGGGGATGCTGGTATAGAGTGTTATGAACATCGTTTTACAGGTCAGCGTTCTGTCATCAAATCACGCTCTGCAAATGCTGCACTAAATCATCTCAGACAATATATTCTGCAATTATGAGGAGGTAAACATATTGAAAACTAATACTACGGCTGGCTTTTTCGGGGAACTTGCCCTTAGCAAAAAAGTGCTGGCCGCCATAATGGAGATGGGCTTTGAGGAGCCATCACCGATTCAAACTAAGACTATTCCCGTCGTTCTTGAGGGCCGTGATGTAATAGGTCAGGCCCAAACCGGTACAGGAAAGACTGCGGCTTTTGGAATTCCGATTATGGAACGGATTAATGAAACTCGTAATATTCAGGCTCTTGTCCTTACACCTACCAGGGAACTGGCGATTCAAGTTTCTGAGGAACTTGCCAAAATTGGTAAATTTAAGAGGGTAAAAACTCTTCCGGTTTATGGCGGCCAAGCTATCGATCGCCAGATAAGAGCACTTAACTATGGAGTACAGGTAGTTATTGGTACGCCGGGACGGCTTTTGGATCACATTCGCCGAAATACAATTAAACTTAATAATGTTAAAACGCTAGTATTGGACGAAGCGGATGAAATGCTGGATATGGGATTTGTGGACGATATCGAGCAAATTTTAGAGAGCGTGCCAACCGAACGGCAGACATTGCTATTTTCCGCAACTATGCCAGCTCCCATACGAGCGCTGGCCAATAAGTACATGAATAATCCATTTGAAGTAGCCATTAGTAGAGAACAGATCACGGTTCCTTTAATTGACCAATTTTATTATGAAACCCGTAATAAACTGGACGGGCTGTGTCGAGTAATGGACATAGAGGCTAATGATAAGGCTATTATTTTTTGCCGGACTAAAAAGGGTGTAGATGACCTGGTTGCGTCACTTCAGGCTCGAGGCTTTTTGGCAGATGGACTTCATGGTGACCTTAGCCAGTCTCAACGGGATCGGGTAATGAAAAAGTTTCGGGATGGCAAACTGGAAATTCTGGTGGCAACCGATGTTGCTGCCAGAGGGTTGGACATTGACAGTGTTACGCATGTTATAAATTATGACATTCCACAAGATCCTGAATCCTATGTTCATCGGATTGGCCGTACCGGACGGGCAGGTCGTAAAGGGGTTGCTATTACTTTTATCGAACCGCGTGAGTACCGGCAGCTTAAAATAATTGAAAAACTGATTAAAACCCGTATTGTTCGAAATCAGTTGCCGTCAGCTGCAGATATTCTTGAGCGTCAAAAGGAATTGATCGCCAAACGCCTTATTGCTACAATTGACCAAGGCCATATTAATGATTACCATTCAATTATCGCCGACCTTGTTCCTGAATATGATGCAATGGACATTGCAGCTGCCGCTTTAAAACTGTTTCAGGAAGGCTATAAAGAAAAGTCGGATGACAATCCTGCTTTTGCTAATACTGGGGCGGAAAAGGGAATGGTTCGCCTCTTCATTAATATTGGAAGGGCTCAGAAAATAAGGCCGGAGGATATTGTTCGTACATTTGCTGAAGAATCAGGAATCCCCGGCAATATTATCGGGCAAATTAACATTTACGAAAAGTTTACGTTTGTCGAAGTACCAGAAGAGCATGCCGAGCGGGTAATGGCGGTAATGCATAAAAATATGCTTAAAGGCTATAAAATTAACGTTGAACCGGCTAGAGGCCGCTAAAAGATCAAGGAGGGGATAACAGGGCCCCTTCTTTTTCTAATATTTGACGTATTGAACTGAAGTACACGGCTTTTTAAACTATTGACACTGCGAACAAATGTTTTGTAAAATTGAGCCAGAAGTATGGGGAGGGACGATGATGGATAAAACGAAAGCTTTGGAAAATGCCATGCGCCAAATTGAAAAAGATTTTGGCAAAGGTTCAATTATGAAGCTTGGCGAAGCGGCCGCTAAAATGAATGTGGAAGTTATTCCGACTGGAGCGTTGGCCCTTGATATCGCCCTTGGTATTGGCGGAGTTCCCCGAGGCAGAGTTGTAGAAATATATGGACCTGAATCATCAGGAAAAACAACTGTTGCGTTGCATATAATTGCTGAGGCTCAGAAGGCTGGCGGGTTTGCTGCGTTTATTGACGCTGAGCATGCTCTTGACCCTGTTTATGCCAAAAAATTAGGGGTGGATATCGATAACCTTTTAATCTCTCAACCTGACAATGGCGAGCAGGCGCTTGAGATTGCTGATTCTCTTGTAAGAAGTGGTGCAATTGATATTATTGTTGTTGATTCGGTGGCTGCATTGGTACCGCGGGCTGAGATTGAAGGCGAAATGGGAGATTCTCATGTTGGTTTGCAGGCCAGACTGATGTCTCAGGCGCTACGAAAACTGACCGGCATTATCAGTAAATCCCGCACTACTACTATTTTTATCAACCAAATCAGAGAAAAAATAGGGATAATGTTTGGCAATCCTGAAACGACTACTGGCGGTCGTGCATTAAAGTTCTATGCTTCGATACGTATTGAAGTTCGAAAAGGAGAAACCTTAAAACAGGGAAATGATGTAATAGGTTCACGTACTAAGGCTAAAGTAGTAAAAAATAAAGTTGCTCCTCCTTTTCGACAAGCTGATTTTGATATTATGTATGGTGAAGGAATTTCTCGCGAAGGTTGCATTGTTGATATCGGAACAGAACTTGACATTATCACCAAAAGTGGAGCATGGTATTCATATGGCAATAATCGCCTAGGACAAGGGCGTGAAAACGTGAAAGAATTTTTTAAAGAAAATCCCAATATTGCTGACGAGATTGAAGTAAAAATTCGTGAAGTAGTTTTGAATGGAAAGCTATTGCCGATTAGAGATGTGCCTGAAGATGATGTCGATGAATGAACAGGGTGAGCGACTGGCTATAAAATGGCTGGCCGCAAGAGCGTTGAGCGAAAATGAAGTAGAAGCACGGCTATTGACTAGCGGTTTTTCATCAGATGAGGCTAAAAGAGTTGTGGCCGCTGTTCGAGACCGGGGATTTGTTAATGATATGGAACTTGGTCGTATGCTGTTTAGAAAATATCAGCGAATGGGCCGATACGGGGTAAACGCTATTCGTGATCGCCTTAGAAAACGCGGCTTGTCGGAACCGGTAATTGCTGCGGTTTTCTGTGAATTCGATGGCTTTGACGAGTACGAACGAGCGGTTGCTCTTCTCCGGCAGCGTTTTCCGATAGTAACGGCTGAAAATCGTGGGAAAGCTGGCAGATTTCTTGCGTATAGGGGCTTTACCACAGGGACAGTCCTGAAAGTTATGGAATACCTTTCCAATGTAGGAGATTATTGACTTCGCGTCTAATTTAGCGGTATTTTGTCAACTTGACACTTGATGGAAAAACCTTTACAATTAAATTGACCAATCGTGTATAGTTTTAAATACAAGGGAGCAATCGGTGAGTTTGTTAAAAGCCGAGTTAACCACTCGGCTTTACCCCTGTATAGCTATTTTGAATTTTTTAGAGATGGGAGGTGGAATATATATTTGAAATCATTATAACTGCAGTCATTGTAGCTTGCATAGCTTTTGTCGTTGGGTATGCTGTACGCCGACATATTGCGGAATCTAAAATAGGATCGGCAGAAGAAGTAGCCAAAAGAATACTTGATGAGGCGCAGAAAAATACTGAAACCAAGAAAAAAGAAGCAATTGTTGAAGCAAAAGAGGAAATTCATAAACTGCGCACTGAACTTGATCGCGAAATTAAGGAACGCCGGGCAGAGTTGCAGCGTCTTGAACGTCGACTTATGCAAAAGGAAGAAAACCTTGATCGCAAAATCGACTCGTTGGAAAAGAAAGAAGACATTCTTAGCCGTAAAGAAACCGAGCTTGATAAGAGCCAAGATAAAATCAATGATTTATATACCCAACAATTGGCGGAGCTTGAACGGTTGTCTGGTCTGACTTCTGATGATGCCCGCAATATTCTGATGGATCGAGTTCAGGAAGAAGTCAAACATGAAATGGCGATGCTTATTAAAGAACTCGAACAGCAAGCCAAAGAAGAGGCCGATAAAAAGGCACGGGAGATAATTTCGCAAGCAATTCAACGTTGCGCTGCTGATCATGTAGCAGAAACCACAGTATCGGTGGTTGCGCTTCCAAATGATGAAATGAAGGGACGCATAATTGGACGTGAAGGGCGAAACATCCGGACTCTCGAAACTTTAACTGGCATTGATCTTATTATTGATGATACTCCTGAAGCGGTAATATTGTCCGGCTTTGATCCTGTGCGGCGTGAGGTTGCCCGAGTTGCTTTGGAAAAATTAATTGCTGATGGTCGGATTCATCCTGCTCGGATAGAAGAGATGGTGGAAAAGGCCCAAAAGGAAGTTGACCAGAAGATCAAGGAAGCTGGTGAACAAGCTACATTTGAAACCGGGGTGCATGGTTTGCATCCGGAATTGATAAAATTGCTTGGGCGATTGAAGTATCGCACCAGTTATGGACAAAATGTTTTAAAACATTCTATAGAAGTATCGCACTTGTCTGGAATTATGGCTGCTGAGCTTGGAATTGACATCATGATGGCTAAGAGAGCCGGATTGCTTCATGACTTAGGAAAAGCAGTAGATCATGAGGTCGAAGGGCCGCATGTCACTATCGGGGCAGACCTTGCAAAAAAATATCGTGAATCAGCTGAAATTATTAATGCTATTGCTGCTCATCATGGTGATGAAGAGCCTAAAACTATTCAAGCAGTGCTGGTAGCCGCCGCTGATGCGGTATCGGCTGCAAGACCTGGCGCGAGAAGAGAAACGTTAGAGAACTATTTAAAACGCTTGACACGATTGGAAGAAATCGCTGAATCATTTGAAGGTGTTGAAAAGTCTTTCGCGATTCAGGCAGGACGTGAAATCCGCATTATCGTAAAGCCGGATAAAATCGACGATTTGGGCTCGGTGCGGATGGTTCGCGATATTGTCAGGAAAATAGAAGATGAATTGGAATATCCCGGTCAAATAAAGGTTATTGTTATTCGGGAAACTCGCGCGGTTGATTACGCTAAATGATGATAAAACGGCCTGTATAAGGCCGTTTTTAACTTTTCCCTTAGAATTCGGTAATAATTGCATGCAGGAATCGTGATATTTCTAGAGAATAAGTAGTAAAACCATAGCTGCCCTTAACTGATATATTTGATGGATGGTGATGAGATGTCAAAGATGCAGCAGAACGATTCACGCATGTCCGATGGGGTTAATTTACTAATATCAATTCTTGTACGTTATCCTGAAATCGGGACAATAAAATATGATGCTAATAATAATACAATAAAATTTACATTTATGCTATCAGGCATTGTTTCGGAACCGGATTTTGCAAAAGCTAAAAGGATGGTATTAGATAGTATAGCCGCATATCACCTTTTAGAGGGAACGCGTGCTGAAGTTAATGCTGTGTCTCTTAGCGCTTGCGTTGATGTGACGGTGTTAACAATATTGAGAGATGTTGCTAGTTTGTCTAAAGGAGAGATTACGCTTGTAATTGCTCTCTTAAGGGATAATTGTAATGATCGGTTGATCGCGGATGAAAATGATGCCATGCAAGAAGAGGACCTCCTAGTGCAGGAGGAGGTTATTGACAGTATGCTAGAAAATGTCAAACGGCAGAAAAACGCCAATGGTCTTATTGGAATTCGAGAAGACGGGCGAGTGTTAGTATTTAATCAATAGCTAAAAATTTGAAATTTATTTTAAGTAGACGGAAAAAAATGTAATTGTTTGAATTTTCATCAAAGAAAATAAAGGTATTTAATGTCAGGCAACGAATAAATAATAGCATAAGTTCTTGTAATGCTATTATTTATTCAAATTAGGGGAGGAACAAAAAGTGGAAGTATTGAAAGTATCAGCAAAGTCTAATCCTAATTCAGTTGCCGGAGCATTAGCCGGGGTTCTAAGAGAACGCGGCGGTGCCGAAATGCAAGCTATTGGGGCTGGAGCCCTAAACCAAGCAGTGAAAGCAGTAGCTATTGCCAGAGGATTTGTTGCTCCTCACGGTGTTGATCTAATCTGCATTCCTGCGTTTACTGATATTATGATTGATGGTGAGGAAAGAACTGCCATCAAGTTGATTGTTGAACCGCGATAATGTTTTAACTTAAACCTGTTCTTTAGAACAGGTTTTTTTGTTGGCAATGGCTAATTAATCATATACTATAATATATTTCAAGACTAGAGGTGCCGAACATGCAAATAAAAGTTACAAACCAATCTATATCAGAAATATTAGTAGACGCTTTGATTATTAGTGTATTTGAGGATGAAAGTGTTCTGACGGAAGAGAATAAGTCAATAGACATTGCAGTAGGCGGTCTAATTAGCGATCTGCTAGGACGTGACAAAGATGTTGGCAAGTTTTGTGCAGTCAATGTAATATATGCATCTATTGCCAACAGTGCGAAAAAGGTTTTCCTTCTCGGTATGGGTAAAAGATCGGAGTTGAATACTGATCGTTTGCGAAAAGTAGCGGGGACTGCCATACGGACAGCAGCGAGGCAGAAAGTAAAAACAGTTGCGACTTTATTACTAATCGATGATTATCCGGGCATTGATTACTTGGCGGTAAGCCAGGCTTGGGCAGAAGGAGCTTTACTTGGAACTTATCGGTTCCAATATTATAAAAGTGCTAAACAGGATGAAGTAAACTTGGAAATGTTATATATTATTGAACCAGCAAATGAAAATCTGGCGGCCATAGAGTTTGGTGCCGCTGCTGGGAGAACAATCGCCGAAGCAGTAAATCTGGCTCGCGATCTTGTAAATCATCCTGCCAACTATCTGACACCTGTAAAAATGGCTTGGTATGCCAGTGAAATAGCCGAAAAGTATAATCTTGAGCTTAATGTTTTTGCGAAATATCAGATTGAAAATATGAAAATGGATGCTTTATTGGCGGTATCTAAAGGAAGCAATGAACCTCCAAGATTTATTGTGCTTCAGCATCATGGCTGCCCGGAAGATGAGCGATTATTTGCTTTTGTTGGTAAAGGAATTACCTTTGACAGCGGTGGTATATCACTAAAGCCAAGTGAAGGAATGCAGGAAATGAAAGATGATATGGCTGGCGCCGCTACAGTCTTAGCCGCTATTCAAGCTATTGCCGCTTTGGGACTGCCGGTAAATATTATAGCTGTTATTCCTTGTACTGAAAATATGCCATCCGGTCACGCCTGTCGGCCGGGCGATGTTATTAATTCGCTGGCAGGAAAGACTATTGAAGTCATTAGTACCGATGCTGAAGGTCGCCTAATCTTAGCGGATGCAATAGCCTATGCCAAGAATGCTGGTGCAACTCATATCGTTGATTTAGCGACATTAACTGGAGCCTGTGTAGTAGCCCTAGGTGACGTGACATCAGGAATTATGGGCAATGATAAAGAGTGGAAGCAACAGATTATTGCAGCAGCTGGAGAAGTTGGAGAAAAAGTGTGGGAATTACCTCTGTTTGAGGAATACAAGGAACAGTTAAAAAGTTCGATTGCTGATTTGAAAAATTCTGGCGGTCGAAAAGCTGGAGCCATAACCGCAGGGTTATTTCTCGCCGAGTTTGCCGGTGATACGCCGTGGGTCCATGTCGATATTGCGGGTACTGTATCTAGTGATAAGGATAGTGGCTATAATGTTAAAGGTGCTACCGGCGTTGGTGTAAGAACGTTGATTCAGTTGGCAAAAAAAATGGTGCGTGTATGAAAGCTGATCTTCATATCCATACCAACTGTTCAGACGGAGTATTTTCTCCTGAAGAAATTGTATTAAAAGCAAAAACTGCGGGCCTTAAAATTATTGCTATAACTGATCATGATACAGTTGATGGGCTTTTAAAGCTTTCTGGGAAAATGCAACTAGGCGAAGAAATCGAAGTAATTCCTGGTATCGAGTTTTCCACCGACCTGCCGGCAAACGAGGTACATATTCTTGGATATTATATTGATATCTTGCATCCGGAACTAAATCATCAGTTACGGTTTATTGCTCAGGACAGAGAAAAACGGGTTCAAAAAATGGTAGCCAAACTATGTGAATTGGGTTATCAGATTAAATATGAGCGAGTGTTAAAGCTTGCGCAGAATGCAACGTCAGTTGGCCGTCCTCATGTAGCTGCAGCACTAATTGAGGCGGGGTATTTTTTCAGTATGGCAGACGTTTTTAATACTCTCCTGGGAAAGAATATGCCTGCTTATGTGCCGCATTATAAAATGACTCCAGCGGAAACAATAAGTCTGATTACCAGCGCCGGGGGGATCCCGGTGCTGGCTCATCCAGGTCTTATTGGCGACGATGATATTGTTTTAAATATTTTAAAACTCGGAATTCAAGGCATTGAAGTATATCATCCTAGTCATGACCAAGTAAAAGTGGATCAGTATTTGAAGCTTGTTCAGCAAAATAAGCTTATAGCTACCGGCGGCTCTGATTTTCATGGTTTTCCTGGTCGTATTCCTGAATGTTTGGGTGAATTTTACGTTCCTGAGAAACTTGCTCAACAATTAAAAAAGTCAATTAAGGTATAAATGAGGGACTTAAGGAATATAGTGTTTTATAATAAACACGCAGGGGGTCAACATTTGATGGGTGATGACACCAAGCTAATTGAAGAATTGCGTTTGCGTGTACGTGAACTAGAGAATAAGGTAGATGCTTTACGCGTTGGCAGGCGCGTACTAATGAATCTTATTGAAGGGCTGGAAGCGGAAAAGCGTGAACAGCTAGCAAATTTGACAACCCAGAATGAAAGGCTACAGAAAAATAACTTTCGGTATGCAAGAGCGATTATGTCCAGAGATGTACGAATTAATCAGCTTGAGGCACAACTTGCTAAAATAGCAACCGGCAAAAAGATGCTTGGTAACACTTTTACTTGACAACACCTGTAAAGGTGTTTATTTTTATGTATAGCTACTATTCTTAGTTTTGTTTTAATTGTTAGGGAGGTTGCAAAATGGATGTCATCGCTTTGGTCGGATCAAGTGGAACCGGGAAAAGCCACCGTGCTTTGATTGTTGCTCATGAGAATAACGTCGATGGCATCATTGATGACGGGTTGCTAATCAAAAATAGTAAAATTATTGCCGGATATTCGGCGAAAAAGGAGCCCAGTAAAATTCGTGCTGTTAAACGGGCGATATTTATGGACCAGGATCATGCGTCAGAAGTGCGGGAGGCAATAACCGCAATTAAGCCTAATCGGCTGTTAATACTGGGGACGTCTGTCAATATGGTAGAGAAAATAATTGAAGCACTTAATTTGCCGCCGCTGGGTAAAGTGATAAAAATCGAGGACATAGCCACCAAGGCGGAAATCGCTAAAGCGCGTGAAAGCAGGTTAAAAGAAGGTAAGCATATTATTCCTGTGCCTACAATTGAGTTAAAACCTCATTTTTCAGGTTATCTCATTGACCCTTTGGAAATATTTTTTAGAAAACCACAGACTAAACGCCGGAAATTAGGTGAAAAGTCTATTGTTCGGCCAACATTTAGTTATTACGGTAAACTTCTGATTTCTGATGCCGCAATTGCCGCAATTGTTGACTATGTGGCAACCAGTGACCTTGCTATTCCGCGGACAGGCCCTATAAATATTAAATACTCCCGTGACAGGGAAAAAGGAATTTCTATTTCCATGGATGTAACTATTAAGTACGGTCAACCGCTTAGAGAAATACTCTATAACGCCCAACTGAGGGTAAAAAATATGGTCGAATACATGACTGGGATGACTGTAAAAGAAGTAAACATCGAAGTTAAGCGCCTAAGCATTAATTAATGTTTAGGCGCTTATGCTGAAGGTGGTACTAGAAAAGAAGTGCCTGTTACGCTGTGAGTTGCGTTAGAAGACCTTACTTCAGCAAAAACAGTTTGGACAGAAAAAAGGAGTTTATTTCCAGTAAATCGAAAAAGGCAATAGAATCATTTTGTGGAGGTAAATCATGGATAGAGTACAGCTTGTTAGTGAGACCCTTGACAAATATGAAAAATACGTTAATCCATCCTTGGCTCGCTTGTTCCGGTTTATGGGGCTGGCAACAGTAGAATGGCAGGCTGATGGAAGTATTATTCGGGACATTGATGGCAAAGAGTATATTGATTGCTTGGGCGGATATGGCGTATTCAGTTTGGGGCATAGGCATCCTAAGGTTGTAGAGGCTGTTAAGAGGCAACTTGAGCTGATGCCGCTGTCAAGTAAAGTGCTGCTGGACAAACCAATGGCTGATCTTGCTGAACTTTTGGCCGAAATTACGCCTGGGGACCTTACATATAGTTTTATTGTCAACAGTGGAGCTGAAGCTGTTGAAGGAGCATTGAAATTGGCTCGCGTCCACACTGGTCGGGCAAAGGTAGTTTCTGCAATCAATTCTTTTCATGGAAAAACGTTCGGGGCGCTCAGCGCTACAGGGAGAGATCTGTTTCGCGAACCCTTTCAACCACTGTTAAGTGGCTTTACCCATATACCTTATGGAAATGTCGAAGCACTGGAAATGGCTGTGGACGCTGATACTGCCGCCATTATTCTTGAACCGATTCAAGGTGAAGGAGGCATTATTGTGCCGCCTGATGAGTATCTACCAGCAGCTAGAGCAATTGCCAGCCATTATGGGGCGATGCTAATTTGCGATGAGGTGCAGACTGGTCTTGGCCGTACAGGGAAGATGTTTGCTGTTGACTATTCAGCGGTGGTGCCGGATATTATTACTACAGCTAAAGCTCTTGGCGGCGGTGTTATGCCGGTAGGTGCTTTTACTGCCAGACCTGAGGTGTGGCAGAAGTACATTGATGCACCGTTTTTGCATACATCTACTTTTGGTGGTAATCCGCTAGCCTGTGCTGCTGCTATCGCTGCTATACAAGTTGTGAGAGATGAAGAATTGGCAGAACGTGCTGCTGAAAGTGGAGCATATCTTATTGGCGCATTAAAGCAATTGGCCAAGGCTTATCCAGAGGTTATCAGCGAAGTACGTGGTCGGGGGCTGATGATTGGGATGGATCTGACCAAAGAGGGAACTGGTGGATTTTTAATGGCTGAATTGATTAATCATGGAATTCTTGTGGCTTATACGTTGAATAATCCCAAGGTTATCAGAATAGAACCACCGCTGGCAATTGAACAGGAGTTAGTAGACAAAGTTATCGCGGCCTTTACTGATGCAATTAAGTTGGCAGCTGACATGATTGAAGATTTATAGGGTTTAAAAATCTTATACTAAAGGAGTGTTATGATATGCCTTATGTTGAAGCTGTTATGCCGGTTAAAGCCCAGCCTAAAGATATTTATATCATTCTTAAAGAAATGGAAAAATATCCTGATTTTATGCCTGACCTGATTAGCGTTGAAGTAATTGAGCGTAAGGATAATACGACTAAAACTAAGTGGGTATCAAATGTTGGCGGTAGGATTATTAAATGGACAGAACAAGATGTTTTTGATGATAAAAATATGCATATTTCTTATCGCCAGACTGACGGCGACCTGAAAAAGTTTGAAGGGGAATGGGTACTTACTCCGGTAGGAGATGGGACGGAGATAAAACTTACTGTTGACTTCGAATTTGGCATCCCGATGATTTCTGGGCTATTAAATCCGATTGCGAAAAAGATGGTTAAAGCGAATAGTGAAAGTATGCTTAAGGGAATTAGAGATCGTTTAGAAGGCTGAACCTGAAGGGCTGGTCTATTCAGCACTTACTAGTCAAATGTGGACAGAATTGTGCTATTTAAAGAAGTGGTTTAAACGCATCAGGAAGGTGTTAGAAAAGCATTAAGTTAAGAAACAGCTAAAATCCTTGAAAACTCAAGGGCTTTGGCTGTTTTACATTGAGATACTTATAGCATAGTAATCTATTCAGGGGGCGATAATAGACGGGAACTTTTTGGAACTGTGGTTTTAGTTTTGAAGGAGTATTAACCGGGCCGAGGGAATAATATACTTAGCTGGGATAGTATACCAGGGTTTCTGGTCCTTATTTTTTTATGATAAAAACGAAAGTATTTGAGGCTTACGTGAGAGATGCAAGAGCTATTAAAGGGATGATGCTGCTAATAAGAAAAGAGTGATTTTAGTACTATGTGTGATTACAATTACACAAACTAGAACGATGAATATACAGGAGGTTACTAAATGGATAAGACGTTACAATGGCTGAAAGAAATAAGCGAAGTAGCAGGGGTATCTGGGTATGAAGAGCGTGTAAAGAAAATTCTTAAAGAGCGGCTAGGCGGCTTAACAGAAGTATCTGGTGACAAACTTGGCAGCGTTATTTTTAAAAAGCAGGGCACTGATTCTGAACTCAGGATTATGTTGGCTAGCCATATGGACGAAATTGGGTTTATGGTTAAACATATAACTAAAGATGGATTTCTTAAGTTTACAACTTTGGGCGGCTGGTGGGAACAGGTCATGCTTGGTCAGAGGGTTACTGTCATGACGCGTAAAGGGGATATTCCAGGCGTAATTGGCAGCAAACCACCACATATTCTAACTCCGGAAGACCGCAAGCGAGTCGTGCAGAAACGGGAGATGTACATTGACATTAGTGCGGCTGACGAAGCTGAGGCCAAGGACAAGTTTGGTGTGCGGCCGGGTGATCCGGTGGTTCCGTTCAGCGAATTTACCGTGATGGCCAACGATAAATTTTTGATGGCCAAGGCATGGGATAATCGTATTGGGTGCGCTATTATGACTGAGGTTATTGAACAATTGGGTGATTCACATCCTAACACTGTTTATGGTGTCGGCAGTGTGCAGGAAGAAGTTGGATTGCGTGGAGCTAAGACAAGTGCAGGCGTTATTGATCCACACTTGGCCTTTGCTATAGATACCTGTGTGGCTGGGGATACTCCCGGTGTGTCAGATGATCAGGCCGCAAGCAAACTAGGAAAAGGTGTTGCAATATCAATCTTTGACTCTAGCCTGATACCATATCCGAAATTGCGCGACTTTGTTATTGATACAGCTGAAGAGGGTAAAATTCCTTACCAACTTGAGTTTACTGAAGGCGGTGGGACTGACGCTGGACGTATCCATATGCATGGCGAAGGCGTACCGAGTTTGGTGATTAGTATTCCGACTAGATACATTCATAGTCACAACAGTATTATTCACCGTGATGACTATGATGCGGCTGTGCAGCTTATGGTAGCAGTGCTGAAGAAACTTGATCAGACAAAATATATGGAATTAATGCGATGAATAGTGCTCTCGTTGTGTATAAAAATGTCCGCCCGACAATTGCAGCAGATGTTTTCATTGCAGATGGAAGTAAAGTTATTGGTGACGTTTCAATTGGACAGCAAAGCAGCATCTGGTATAATTCAGTGTTGCGCGGTGATGTAAACTATATTCGTATTGGCCGGCTTACTAATATTCAGGACGGATCGGTTATTCATGTGGATAATATTAATCCGGCTGTAATTGGTGACAATGTAACTGTTGGTCATAATGTGATATTGCATGGCTGTGAAGTTGCGGATAATTGCCTTATCGGAATGGGGGCGATACTATTAAGCGGGTCGCGTATTGGTGAGAATTGCATAATTGGTGCTGGCGCGATCGTTACCCAGGGAAAAGTAATACCACCAAATTCATTGGTACTTGGAGCTCCAGGAAAGGTTATTCGTCCGATTAGTGCTGATGAAATCGAGTCAACACTATATTCGGCTAAATTCTATTATGAACTGGCTGGCCAATATTCTTCTGTGGAATAGGGGGCGGTGGACATTGCTGGAAAGAACTTTAGTGTTGATCAAACCTGATGGGGTGGCCAAAGGTTTGATCGGTGAAATAATTTCACGTTTTGAACGGCGAGGTTTTAATATTTGCGCCATGAAACTTATCAAGATTTCTCGTGATAAGGCAGAGCTACATTATGAAGAACACCGGAGCAAACAATTTTTTGCGCGGTTAGTCGAATTTATCATTTCCGGACCGCTTGTTGCTATGGTTATAGAAGGTCCTGGTGCTATAAAAAATGTTCGCCACATGATGGGACCGACTGATCCGGCAGAGGCCTTGCCAGGTACTATTCGTGGCGATTATGCGTTGAATATTTCTCGGAACATTGTTCATGGCTCTGATAGCCTTGAAAGTGCAAACCGAGAAATAGCCAATTTTTTTAAAAGCGACGAAATAATTGAATAATAAGGAAGGATGCTAATATGCCGATTTATGAATTTAAGTGCAGGCGGTGTGGAAAAAGTTTTGATCAACTGTGCCGGATTGCCTGGGAGGGAACTGTTAAATGTCCTGAATGCGGCGACTTCAGCCCAAGCAAAGTTGTATCAAGTGTGTACAGTCCTGGTTCAGGTGGCGGTTCATCTAATTGCAGTTCCTGCTCGGGAACTAAATGTAGTGGCTGTAAATAAATCTGACACATGCAACTACCTTCTGTCATAAATTATAGAGAGTATGTAGAGGGGGGCGAGCACGGTGAAATTAAAAGTATATCTTATGTCCGTACCTTGGCCGCTGAGGAAATTTATGCGCATTTTTTGTAAAAAATCCTAAATCCGGAAATAATAATAACCGCCTAGTAAAGGGCGGTTATTAATTTTATTATGTTAGACAGCCTGAAAAGTTGAAATTGTGGTGATAAGTTCTGCTTATGTCGAATTGTCTGAAAAGAAGGAAAATTTAAAATTGGAAGAGAAGAAAGAGCAAAGACAATACTATACGCTTCAACGGTTGCGTAGGTTAAAAAATATTTAGTCAGGAGGGGTTTGTTTGAAAGAATATAAGAGCGACAAGCTAAGAAACATCGGCATTATTGCTCATGGTGGCGCAGGTAAGACATCGCTTGCTGAAGCGCTGCTATTTAACGCCGGAGCTGTGACTCGCCTTGGTCGTGTCGACGAAGGCTCGGCAACAACCGATTTTGAACCGGAAGAAATCAAGCGGAAAGTAACGATTAGTACAGCTTTAGCTCCATGTGAGTGGCATAACCACAAAATAAATATTCTTGATACTCCTGGTTATGCTGATTTTGTTGCTGAGGTAAAAGGTGCCTTGCGAGCTGCTGATGCTGCGCTGGTAGTATTATGCGCTGCTTCTGGCGTAGAAGTTGAAACAGAAAAAGTATGGCAATATGCTTCTGATTTGTCATTGGCGAAAATTGCTTTTGTTAACAAAATGGATCGAGAAAATGCCGACTTTGATAGCGTAGTAGCACAAATGAAAAATGTATTTGGTGGCAGTATTGTACCTGTTCAACTTCCGATTGGTGCCCATGAATCGTTCAGTGGTATCGTTGATCTGATTAAGATGAAGGCGCTAATTCCTGATAAGACATGTAATTCATATACTGAGAGTGATATCCCGGAGGAATTAGCTGAAAAAGCAGCTGAAGCCCGACTGGCTATTATCGAGGCGGCAGCAGAAACGGATGATGAGCTTTTAACTAAATATCTTGAAGGCGAAGAGTTAGCGGATGAGGAAATTAACGCCGGCTTGGTAAAAGGTGTTGCTGAAGGCAAGGTTTGTCCGGTTTTCTGCGGTTCGGCGTTAAAAAATATTGGGGTAAAACAACTTTTGGATGCTGTAGTAAGTTTAGTGCCGTCACCGGTCGCGAGACTGGATATGGGCTACACGCCAGCTTTGAAAACTGCTGTTGAATTAAAAGGTGACGGACATCTTGCGGCAATGGTATTCAAAACTACCGCCGATCCATTTGTCGGACGTCTTAGTTTTATTAGAGTTTTTTCCGGCCAAATAAAGCCAGATACTGTAATTTATAACGCTATACGAGAAAAGCCTGAGCGGATTGGTAACATTTTTACTATGCACGGTAAGCAACAGGATATGATGTCTATTGCCAATGCCGGTGATATTGTCGTAATAGCTAAAATGCAAGATACTAAAACTGGAGATTCAATATGCGAAAAAGAGCATCCCATCATATTTGATGTTATTAGTTATCCTAAACCGATGTTTACTGTATCGGTAGAGGCTAAAAATAAAGGTGATGAAGACAAACTTGGCAGTGCTTTAAATCGTATGACGGATGAAGATCCAACCTTTGCATTGGAGAAAAACGCTGAAACTCATCAACTTTTAGCAAGTGGCCTTAGTGATATGCATTTGGAGGTAATTGCTGAGAGAATGAAACGCAAGTTCGGGGTTGAGGTTAAGTTAACTGAACCAAGGATACCCTTCAGGGAAACTATCCGTACTAGTATAAAAATTGAATATAAACATAAAAAACAGAGCGGCGGTCACGGCCAATATGGCCATGTACATTTAGCACTTGAACCATTGCCAACCGGTTCTGGTTTTGAATTTACTGAGACAATTTTTGGCGGGGCAGTTCCACGACAGTATTTTCCGGCGGTGGAGAAAGGGGTTCGCGATGCCATGCTTAGTGGCGTCTTAGCCGGATATCCAATGACTGATATCAAGGTTAATCTTTATGATGGCTCTTATCATGATGTCGATTCATCAGAAATGGCCTTTAAAATAGCAGCCTCATCAGCTTTGCGTAAAGGCGCCCTGCAAGCTAAACCAATCATCCTGGAACCTGTATATGGTATTGAAGTTACTGTCCCGGAATCTAATATGGGTGATATTATCGGTGACTTCAACAGTCGGCGGGGGCGTATTCTTGGCATGGAACCAATTGGCAAGAGAATGGGGGTAGTAAAGGCCCAGGTACCGCTGGCAGAAGTTATCAGGTATCCTATTGACTTAAGATCGATGACTCAGGGGCGCGGCTCGTTTGATATGAGTTTTTCTCATTATGAGGAAGTACCGCAGCGTTTGGCTGAGAACATTATTGCTAATACAAAGAAAGTTAAAGATGAGGTGGAATAGAAAAAGTCAAAAAGCTTTCCGGATATTCTTATCCGAAAAGCTTTTTGACTTTTGGTCGGGGTGACAGGATTCGAACCTGCGGCCTCACGGTCCCGAACCGTGCGCTCTACCAAGCTGAGCCACACCCCGGTATTCACATTTATTAAGTATACACAATGATCTGTTGTATGTCAACATAAATAAGATAAATAATACGAAGTTTTATTAGCTTCTATATGCAGTGTATAGGAGGTTAAAATGTTATAACTAATGGATAGTGACTGAAATTATTATTAGGAACGCTATTTTGCGTTTTCTGTGTTATAAGATAATGTGCTAAAAAACCGGGGGAAGCCCTGGTTTTTTATATATGTGTTGTTAGTTATGTTCGCCTATAGTGGCTATAGATACTGTAGGCGAAATTCTAATTTCAAAGATCCTAGACCAAGGCAAGCAGGCATTAATATGAAAATTGGAGATCAAAATACGTTCGCCGCTTTCAATAAGAATAGGATGCGAATATAGCGACTGATGATATAATCTGTATGCGCGGCCTGATAATAGAGTTTGTACCAGTCTGTTTACTGAGTAATATTTAGAGTCAAGGTTATTC
Organism: Bacillota bacterium; assembly: GCA_017889635.1. Taxonomy (GTDB): domain Bacteria; phylum Bacillota; class Negativicutes; order Sporomusales; family CTSoil-080; genus CTSoil-080. The sequence goes on from JAGGAC010000028.1 coordinate 30,179, forward strand.
TTGTCAACATTAAGCCGCTGTAGTATAGCTGCTATGTATGGCTGGATGTCCTTTTCGTAGAACCAATCGTCAAGAAATCTCGCAGTCAAAAATTCAATGTTATTTTTATAGACTGCAAGAACATGCGGTGAAGATGTATTGACGTGAAGTGCTTGGGTAAAGAGTGTTCCTTCGGTTAAGGCTGATCCAATCGAGTTGCTGGTAGTGTTCCAACCAGCATAAGCTGCAAGGCGAATAATAGGGGCGTCTTTGTTTATGAGCAAGGGTAATAATGTATCACGGCCGTCAAATCTATTGCTTGAACGAACAGTATAAAATCTGCTTTGTCGCGATCAAAAGTTTGCTTGCCACCTATAATGCCAATTTTTTCCTCAACAGTTTTAGCTACAGAGTGAGGCATATAGGGCATGATGATTTTGGCGGTGTCAGCATCAGAGTACTGGACAAAAATTTGCGGTTTGTGATTGGTTAGTTTTGTGACAATACGTCCGGAATGTTTATCAACAAAATATTCTAGCTGCCTTTTAATAATGTTTGGCAAGCCAAAAGGTTGACAATCATCCTGGCCAATGATTAAGCCGCTGATAATGCCTTTTTCGGTCATTTTAATTAGTTCGATACTAACTTCGGCGGATTTTTGATTGCGTTTTAGATAATTGTCGATGACATCAATGGGGATGCTTTTTTCTAATAATTTAAGTTCGGCGATATCGTTAGGGTTTTCGAATGTAAGTACTTTATCTTTCAATACGGAATATTTTTGCATGTCAAGTTGATAGGGGGCGTTGGCGTTACTATCGGCGGTTAATAGTCTGGGAATAATGTTAAAGACGTATAATTCGACGCTTGGGTTAGCTTGGTGACATTCTTCGAGGAGAGTCAGAGTGTCAGCGATGTCTTTTTGTGTTCCACGGCTAGACCGTGAGGCAATCAGTCCGCCATGGATCAGCATATCAGTGGAAATAATTGCTGCGTTGGCTCCTTGGAGTGCTTGGCGAAGCCAAGTTCTTAGCTCGACTATTTTAGCAGGGGTTTGATAATTATCTAATAGTTCCAGTGGTGGGGTGAGTATAGATATATTGGCTAGAGCAGCTAATTTTTCGACGAATTGGATACACGGCGGGCGGCTGTCTAATGGAATAAGTACAATAGTAAAGCTAGGCTTGGCCACAGAATCAAATTGGACAGTCTTGGCGGAATGCTGTAGACTGAACTCAGTGTATAGATTGAAGGCCGTTTCGGCCAGTATAAATATTAATGCCAGGCATAACACTAGTCGTTGGAGCATAGAGCACCTCTAAATTTGGTTTTGTTTTATATTTTGGCTGTTAAGAGTAAGTTTCGGCAAAAAACCACCAAAATAATGCAAAAACAAAAGAAAAAGTAGTAAATTTTTCTGCGAATATGTTAAAATAAATAAGGATTATAGGAATAAGGACAATTTATGCGAATTATTACTGGCAGTGCAAGAGGTTTAAAATTAAAGACTCCTAAGAGCTTAGATATTCGTCCAACTAGTGACCGAGTAAAAGAATCAGTTTTCAATATCATCGGCGGTAAAGTTAGCGGAGCTGTAGTAGCAGATTTGTTTGCCGGAACCGGCAATCTTGGTCTGGAAGCCTTAAGCCGTGGTGCTAGTAAAGCTATTTTTACTGATAATAGTTTTACTAGTTTAAAGTTGGCTAAAGCTAATGCTAATCTCGCCAAGCTGACTGCCAAAGCGGAATTTTACCGGATGGACGCTACTGTGGCCTTAGACGCTTTTAGAAAAAAGGGGCTGGGATTTGATCTGATATTTTGTGATCCACCATATAACCGGGGATTGGTAATGTCTGTTCTGGTTCAAATTGACTACGGTGGTATTCTGTTACCTGATGGTCTTATTGTTGTAGAGCATTCGAGACATGAACCAATATTATCTGAATTATCCACTTTATGCCAAGTACGCGTTGAACGTTATGGAGAGACTGTTATCAGTTTTTTGACTAGGGACATTTAGCAAAGTAATGGAGGTTAACCAAGTGAGAATCGTAGTTTGTCCAGGCAGTTTTGATCCGGTAACAAGTGGTCATGTTGATATTTTTGAGCGGGCAGCGAAAATATCTGATTTGTTGATTGTAGCTGTCTTTCATAACCCCAATAAAAATCCACTTTTTTCTATGGAAGAACGAGTTGAAATGTTAAAAGCCGCTACTGCCCATATTCCTAATATTGAGGTGGACGCTTTTTCTGGCTTGCTTAATGAGTATGTAAAGCAGCGGGAATCTAATGTCATTATACGAGGACTCAGGGCTTTCAGCGACTTCGAGTATGAGTTTCAGCGGGCGCTCTTGATGAAAAAATTAAATCCGGAAATTGAAACAATCTTTATCATGACTAACAATGAATATTCTTTTGTAAGTTCGAGCGGTATTAAAGAGCTTGCCAAGTTTGGCGGCAATATAACCGGGCTTGTTCCAGCAGTTGTACAAGATAAAATTACTAAAAGAATTTCTGAAATATAAATTCTAGGAACGAGTTAGAAAGTGGGAGGTACATATGGCAATTGAGGAAATACTAGATGAGATGGAAGCAATTCTCCAGGATTCTGGGAGAGTCCCATTTACTCATAAGCGTCTTATTGATCAAGATGAGTTGGGGCGTCTTATTGATGAAATACATGAAACTTTGCCTGGTGAAATTATGGAGGCAAATCGTATTATTAATGAACGGCAAAGGATTTTTGACGAGGCCAAAAAAGAAGCCCAGAACATTATCGATCAAGCTAAAGACTATATCAGTAAACTGACTGATGAAAATACGATTACGCGTCAGGCACAGGAACAGGCAAATGAAATTATTCAGCAGGCCCGGAAAAATTCACGAGATCTTCAAAGTGATTCAGTAGCCTATGCCGATGAAGTATTTAGCTATATTGAAGAGAATCTGATGCAGGCACTGGAGGTCGTACGGCAAGGTCACAGTAAACTTCATCCGAATAAGTCGGAACAAGCGGAGCAAGAATAAAGGTGCTGTTAGGTAGTGACCCCTGCCTAACAGCTTGCCTTATTTTCGGCATTTTATCGCTACTTTTTTCCTAAAAATCTTGTTTTTTGTATGCTATGAAAAATAAGCGAAAAAGCCAAAAGAAGAAGCACGAAGATGGCGATTTGATAACCTATCTGCTCAAGCCGTAAAACCCAAAGGGTGATGGGACTGATGCTTTCTGGAAACATGATGACTGGTATACTGATTATATTCGTTACTTCTTGGGCAGGATTCATAAAGACAAACGTTAATATTGCGGCTAAAATGGCGTGTAGTAGCCTTGCAATCATATATGGTACCAGACGTATGCCTGATTCGATAACAATACTAGCTACTTGGGCGTGAACAGAAAGGCCGCTCCAGGCTACGATAGCCCCAGTAATAGCTACTTTCTCGACAAGTGGGGCATCGGCTTGGCTGGCAGCCATTGCTCCTAAGTCAAGTTCAAACAGACCGCTGACCAAGGCAGGGGCTAAATTAGTGTTAAATCCGATGAGTGATAATAATCCGGAGAAGATCTCGGCTAGAACATTAGTTAGGCCAACGATAGTGACAATACGAATTAATACTGAGAATAAAATAATAAAGCCGCCAACAAGTAAAATTGTGTTCATTGATGATTTAACAGCATCGCCTAATAACTGGCCAAAACTTCGTTTATCTTCCTGTCTCGCCTTATATAGGGCGCGAAAAGCTCTTAGTATTATATTACCTGTTTGCTGTGCTGGTTCTTCAGTCCGGCAGTCCCGGCTACGACCGTGAAAACGATAGATTACTCCGACCAGAAAGCTTGAAATGTAATGAGCCAGAGCAATTGCAACACCTAATTTCGGCTGGCCGAACATACCTACCGCCACCGCGCCAACCATAAAGAGCGGATCGGCGGTATTTGTAAAAGAAAGTAATCTTTCTGCCTCGACCGATGAGCAGAGATGGTTTTGGCGGAACTTGCTTGTTATAACGGCGTCCATTGGATAGCCGGAAGCTAATCCCATGGATAATGCGAAGGCTCCAACGCCGGGGACGTTAAATACTGGACGCATCAGGGGCTCTAGTAGTACTCCGATAAAGTGGACTACTCCTAATCCCATCAGAATTTCTGACAGGATAAAAAACGGTAACAATGCTGGAAATACAACATTCCACCATAATGTTAAGCCAGTCATGGCTGAATCGAAAGCTTCCTTTGGGTACTCTACCATGGCAATTGTTATAAAAACAGTACCGAAAGCCATAAAATAGGTTATTAAACGGGAGCGATAACGTTTGCTTTTACCCCAAGTTGACATTATTTCTCCTCCCTTGCTTTAAGGCGAGCCAATACATATATATTGGCTCGCTTGTGTGAATATACGCCGTAAGGTAAATCCAAAAAACATAATCGAGAGGAGGGCACTATGAACCAAAAAATAGGATTAGCGTTAGGCTCTGGGGGCTTGCGCGGATTAGCACATATAGGTGTACTCAGAGTATTGGAGCGGGAGAGAATACCGGTATATTGCATAGCAGGCTGCAGTATCGGCAGTCTTATTGGTGCTCTGTTCGCTGTTGGAATGGATAGCGATACAATGGAAAAACTGGCGAAGAATCTAAAACGGCGGCACTGGCTGGACTTTATTATTCCCCAAATGGGGTTGGTGGCCGGAGAACGTACGCTAGAAATGTTGCGTATTCTGACGAAGTGTAGAAACTTTGAAGAGCTTAGCATGCCTTTTGCTGCTGTGGCTACTGACCTCAAGCTGGGAAAGGAAGTAGTTATTTGCGAAGGCTCGGTTGCGGAAGCGGTTAGGGGAAGTATTTCTGTGCCAGGGATCTTTGTTCCGTATCAAATGGGGGATAAGCTTTTGGTTGATGGGGCGGTGCTTAATCCTACTCCAGTTGACGTTGCCCGAAAAATGGGGGCAGACATCGTTATAGCGGTAGATCTTTTGCCCGATGGAGCAGTAGCAAGTGCCAGCAATATTTTTGATGTTATAATCCAGTCTATTGATATAATGGAGCGGGAATTAATAAAAAAACGTCTGCATTTCTGCGACGTTCTAATTAAACCTGATGTCGGTCATATTTCGCCAAGTGTTTTTACGGCGGTTGACGAATGCATTGCTTTAGGTGAGGCTGCAGCTGAAGAAGTACTACCCAAAATCTGTAATCTTATCGGTCAGAAAGAAACAAGGCAGGACGCCGGAAGTCCGTACCACCACGTTTGAAGGCGGGATTAGCCTGCCCTAGCGCATAGATATCAGTGGCGGCTGTATCGATAGCCAACATTGTTTCTAGCTGTGATAGGGGATGATAATCCCGTTTATTGCTATTTAAATAGTGAGTGGTTTTGGTTATTATCGGTAGCGACGCCGTTAGACTGATACGGCGCAACATTTCTCGGCCGTTATTATTAAAAGCAAGAACCCTGATGTAAAGAGGACCGGTTATGTCGAATTGCTGTGTTGTTAGTTTGGTAATACCAAGTAACGACTGAATTATAATGCGTTGCAGACGAGTACGCGAATAACGCTTTACTTTTAACGTTGTTAAGAGTTCTTCAATATTTCCAGAGGCTAAAGCAGCGGTTTTTAGTTTATTTTCTAGCCCCTCGCTTATATCTGGAAGAACTGCTAGCGTATTAACCGGCGATTGACGGATGATGGCTAAAATTATTTGTTCATAGTGACTTAAGTTAATTGGTTGTTGGCCTTGCTCCATTATTGCGCGGATTACGCGAGCGCTTTCAGGCGGTACGGCTGTCCAGGCAGCATTATTCATATCATGAATTGCTTTACGGATAGCCGTAGCACTCGCAAGTGCGCCAGTGATAAGTGGATCGTGATAACCAGCTTGGCGGCGAGCAATAGAGATTGGTGTAAGGGTAGGGGCATATTTGGTTATCGCTCTTAAATATTCGATAGCAAGAATGTTATTTGGGGATGATACAACTTCACGAGGAATATCAAGTGTTTCCTCAAGCGCCAGCCCCCAAGCGGCAGCATACGAATAACCTAAGGCAAGGTGCTGACGCAGGTTATTTATAACTTGAGTATTGTTTAAGGCTGCGGCAAGATTGGAAAGAATATTAATATCGGCGTGTTCGGCGCCAAAACATACGTGACTGACAATTCCCAGGGAATTTAAGAGCCGAATTCCTCCTGCAGCAAAATATTCAGCACTTCGTACAGCGAATACTACTGGAAGCTCGAGAACCAGATCAACGCCGGAGTTAACCGCCATCTTAGCACGTGCCCATTTGTCAAAAATTGCCGGTTCGCCCCGCTGAACAAAGTTGCCGCTCATCACGGCAACAGAAAAGTTTCGGCCAGACAGACGGCGTGCTTCTTTTAAATGCCAATTGTGTCCGCTGTGATAAGGGTTATATTCGGCTATTATACCAACTGCTTTCATCGGATTATCACCATCCGTCCGCTAAATATTATAAGGCCTTCGTGTCTTTGTGGACTAACTCCTGCTTATTGTCAGAATAATAATAATATGAAAATTTGGCAGGGAAAACAAACTGAGTGTCGAAACTTGTTTCTGATAAATCTGGCAAGCTAGCCAAAAATAATAAATTGCATGGACTGGGGGAAGTTAATAATGAAAGTGCTAGTAGTTAATTGCGGCAGCTCATCGCTAAAGTACCAGCTGTTCGACATGGTGGATGAATCTGTTTTAGCAAAAGGTTTGGTGGAACGGATTGGATTGGAAGGTTCTGTGCTTACCCACAAGCCTAACGGTAAGGATAAGGTAGAATTAAAAGCAGATATCTCTAATCATAGCATCGCCATCAAAATGGTGCTTGATGCACTTAGCAATCCTGTTCACGGTGTTATCAAAAGCATGAATGAAATTGGGGCTGTCGGTCATCGGGTTGTTCATGGTGGCGAGAAGTTTTCCGATTCGGTGCTTATTACGCCAGCGGTACTTAAAGGGATTGAAGAGTGCGTAGAAATGGCACCATTACATAATCCGCCTAATATGCTTGGGATCGCTGCCTGTTCGGAAATTATGCCAGGAACTCCTCAGGTTGCAGTATTTGATACCGCATTCCATCAAACTATGCCTAAACACGCGTTCCTCTATGGTCTTCCTTATGAAGCTTATGAGAAATATGGTATTCGTCGCTATGGGTTCCATGGAACATCGCATAAATTTGTTTCGCAGCGGGCCGCTGAATTGATGGGGCAACCTTTAAAAGACCTAAGAATTATCACCTGTCACTTGGGGAATGGTGCCAGTCTTGCTGCTATAAAATATGGTGAGTCTATCGATACTAGTATGGGTTTCACGCCGCTAGAAGGTTTGGTTATGGGTACTCGTTCCGGTGCAATTGATCCGGCAATTCTTCCGTTCTTGATCAAGAAAGAGGGTTTTACTCCCGAGCAGATTGATGCTTATCTCAATAAAAAATCGGGAGTACTTGGTATCTCCGGTGTATCAAGCGATTTTCGCGATGTTGAAGATGCCGCTAGTCACGGAAATGAAAGGGCTAAGCTGGCTTTACAAGTGTTTGTGTATAAGGTGCGTAAATATATCGGCGGATATGTTGCAGCGCTTGGCGGCGTAGACGCCATTGTCTTTACTGCTGGTCTTGGTGAAAATTCACCTAATGAAAGAGCGGCTATCTGTGATGGGTTGGAGTATCTTGGCACACGTATTGATCCTGTCAAAAATAATGTTCGCGGCAAGGAGCAGGAGATCAGTGTCGATGGAGCAAAAGTCAAAATATACACCATTCCTACCAATGAGGAATTGGTTATCGCTCGTGACACTAAAACAATTGTAGAAGCCTAATATATCTGGCGTCTATTGGCGTTTAAAACTGCTGACAAAGTGCCTTGCTAAGACATTTTGCCAGCAGTTTTTTTGTGAAAATATGTTTTTATTTAATAATAGGCAAATTTGCAGTGGCTTGTCATCATAAGGTGGTTTAAATCGTTTTTCTATTCCAGCTTAGATTAATACATGCTTTCTTGACAAACTATATTGGTATCGCTATAATAAATAAAGCTGGGGTGGAAAAACATGAAAATTAATATAGCGCAGCTATTACAAGAGATTGGTGCTTGCCAATCATTTCGTTTTCTATGTCGGCCTAAAATATTGGAAGATGATAGTTTGGTTGCCGGCAATATTGAGGTGGAGGGCGAAGTGGTAAATATCGGCTCTTATCTAACTGTGTCCGGAGTAATTCGTGGTGAGGCTAACCGAACATGCAATCGCTGTTTAAAGGCATATACTGCTTCCGTAGTTGTTCCGTTTAACGAGAAATGGCGGCAAGCCGCTGATGACCTTGAGGTTTTTACTTATCAGGGAGAAGAAATTGATATTAGCGAACTTATCCGGGAGAACTTAGTGTTGGCAGAGCCCATTAAAAGCTTGTGTAAAGAGACGTGCCGGGGGTTATGCCCTATATGCGGCGCTGATTTAAATACTACTGAATGCAATTGCGTCCGTGATGATATTGACCCAAGACTCGCGGCGCTGCAAAAACTGCTTGAAAATAAGCAGTAATATTATTAGTTATAATTTTAATGAGCTTGACAATGTTTGTGGCTTTTTTAGGCCGCATCACAAGGAGGTGTAGTTTAAAATGGCAGTTCCAAAACGTAAGATGTCCAAAGCCAGACGTGATAAACGTCGGGCAAATTGGAAGTTGACTGTTCCGGGTTTGGTTGCTTGTCCTCAGTGTCATGAGCCTAAGATGCCTCACCGTGTATGTCCTGAATGTGGGCGATATAAAGGTAAGGAAGTAGTGGCAGCTGAATAAGTGCCTCTAGGTATGCAAGATAAGAGTTGTGAAACTTTTATCTTGCATTGTTTTTTGCGCTGTTTTTCTCTGTCGCTGTTTTCTTCTTGCAAATATTTGCCGTGCCATATATAATACTGTCTAGTAATTGGTATTATTACTTACTATAAATTTGGGTGATAATAGTGGCGCGTGTACAAAAAAAAGTTAGGCACAAAGCTCTAAAAGAGAAGTTAAGTTCCAGTCCGTTTCTTACTGATGATGCGTTGGCGGAATTTCTCGAGGTCAGCGTTCAGACAATAAGGCTGGATCGGCTTGAACTTGGTATACCTGAACTGCGTGAACGAACCAGGCAGATGGCTCAGGATGCCCAGGCTAAATTGAAGGCTATTGCCAGCAGTGATGTAATTGGTGACCTGATTGACTTAGAACTTGGGCGGTCAGGGATTTCTATTATGACAATAACTGATGATATGGTAATGGAAAAAAATCGAATTGCACGAGCCCATTATATTTTCGCACAGGCCAATTCATTGGCTTTAGCGGTACTTGATGCTCATGCGGCGGTCACTGGTATTGCTAACATTAAATTTAAAGTGCCAGTTTCTTTTGGGGAAAAATTAATAGCTAAAGCGGAAGTAGTAAAAAAAAGAGGCAATAAATATTTTGTTTGGGTAAAAACTAGAAACGATCAGCAAGAAGTGTTTCGCTCGAAATTTATTATTGTGTCTTTAGAACAGTGAAGGGAGAAATCATGAAGGTTGCGATTGATGCTATGGGTGGTGATTTCGCCCCGAAAGAGATTGTGGCAGGTGCGGTTGAAGGCGCTCGGGAATATGGCTGTGAAGTTATTTTAGTAGGAGACGAGGCTAAAATTCTACCAGAGCTAAAGCAATGCCCGGATTGGCAGCAATTGCCTATTAGCATTTACCATACTTGCCAGGTTATTGAGATGCATGAGCATCCCAGTGCTGCCGTTCGTAAAAAGAAGGATGCATCGGTGGTTGTGGCGACCCGTTTGGTTAAAGAAGGAAAGTGTGATGCGGTAATATCCGCAGGTAGTACTGGGGCTGCGGTAGCAGCAGCTTTATTTGGCTTGGGTCGAATAAAGGGAATTGAACGTCCGACAATTGCCACTCCTATACCAAATATTTCCGGAACAACTGTATTGCTTGATTCCGGTGCAAATATTGATTCAAAACCGAAACACTTAGTGCAAAGT
>JAGGAC010000029.1 GCA_017889635.1 Bacillota bacterium
TATTTTTGAACCAGCACGTATACGATCCCTCCATTCTCGCTGTACATAAATGTCTGGTATACGACAAGAAGGTGGGGTGCCTGGAGTAGTACAATGTTGACCTCTTCCATAGGTGCCAAACATAGCTGAAGAGGCAGCATACCCTCTCGCGGCACTAACAATTTTTCCTGTGAAGTAGAGTATTCGATTCGCTGTCTGATGGCAAACACCAGTAGACCCATAAGCGAGACCAGCATGAGAATTAGGGTTTGACATGAAATCTGCTTGCTTTGAACTAGCTATAACAGGGCCTACTATAGTCACTCCACCACTGCTTCTTCCCCAACAACCCCAGGCATGACCGTCACTACTAGTTACATAAGTGTGATCCACATTACTACTTCCGTCATAAGAGCTTGTGACTTTAATTACCCAACCGCTCAATTGTGCCATAAGTTTCTCCTTCCAATTTCGAAGATGAGGTCATATCAACATAAACTATTGCTATAGTTACCTTCGTTTTTCAGATTATGCATGGATAGGAAGTGGAAAATTTTCTCGTAAAACGTGATATATCAGAAACATTCGCTAATAGGAGAAAGGATATTTGTAAAGGAGGCGACAGGCAATACAAAAACTGACTAACATAATATACAATCTGCTATGCACTCAGATCGGTTGGTTAGTGCTGATCGGGGCCGGGGTGCTGGCGGCAATAATGTGGAGGGGATAGCGTGAAAGACCTATTTTATGATTGCCTAAACATCATTACCTCCAGATATAAGGCAGTTTACCAAAAAATTCGCAGAGGTGACGTTAATGAAGAAACTTATAATTGTATTGATGATAATGCTTTCAACTGTGTCCTTGATTGGCTGTAGTGCATCATCATCAAGTCAACAACAAGAACATTATCAACAGGAACAAACGCGGCGAGAGCCACTTGCACAATCGGGGGCACCTGTTATTAAGAATTTTAGAGAAAAGAAGCTACTGAAAGATATTTACGAACTGCGTGACCAAGAAGGGGTCACTACTTACACTTATATAGTCGCCGAGAATACTGGTAAACTAATATTTCTGGGCGAAACTATTGGTTATGGAATTTCAGCAGCTACACAATATAATAACCCAAAGCAAACAATTGAAGGACGAACACAGGGAGAATTTGTTGCAATACCTCAGGCTGATCTAAATGGCTTATATTCTCCGGCATCAGCACAAGGAACTTGGATTATGTTTAAAGACCCCAATGGCAATAACGTAAAGCCTGTATATGTTGAGTCGCGAATTATAGTAAGCCCGTTTAAATTAAATATAGGTTAAACAGAAGGGTGGCCTAATAAGCTGCCCTATTGGTGTCTTCACTAGGAGAACAATTTAAACCAAATATTCTGAACAAAAGCTACTTGGGGAGGACAAATAGCTAAAACATACAAGGGAGAGGCTAAACAATGAATACATATGCCAATAGAGGAAAGCCCTTTGAAGAATTAATAATAAGACTAAACATGACATACCGGAATCAGAAGAAAGCTGTAATACACAAAGTTCCGACAGAATGGATACCGCTACGAAATGGGACAGGCAAAATAGTATCAGCTAAAGTAGAGCAAAAAGCTGCAGTAGATTTCATGGGAACATATTCGGGCCGATCAATAGCCTTTGACGCAAAGCATACAGCCAAGGAACGAATCAGTTGGTCGGAGTTGCAAACTCATCAGGCGGCATTTTTGGATGAGTGGGATCAAGACGGGGGAATATCTTTTATCTTGGTGTCGTTCAATTTGCAGCGCCTATATGTAATACCATGGACGTTCTGGAATACCGGCATGAGAGAATGGATAAAGCAAGATGGCCCGGCATCCTTGTCGATGAAGCAGATGCCGTCGGAATATGAAGTTAAGCATTATGACTATTTGAAGGTGGTAGCAAGTCTTTGGCCGCTCCAGAAGAGTGCATAATGAGGACGCGAGATAATAAACGCCGAAGGAAAAGTGGAACTGGCGCTTATGTACGGTATCCAGATAAGGAAACTGGGGGATTAGTAATAGGCAATCAGACATTTTATGGAGTTATCAGCATTGACGGAGAATTAACCTGTGCCAGGTGTAGGGTAGTTAACCCAGACACGCAATCAATGGCCAGGGGGGAAGATAGAGACATATTCCGTTGCGCTTGCGGTAACCCGATTGTGGTAGAAATGCCGAAGTACGAAGGGCGGGTAGAGCAAATGAATAAGCAAATACATCAGCATGAGCTTACGGAGTCGCTGGGTAAACCTATCTATGTACAAATACACCAACCGGGAGAAGGAATGAGTCAAGAACTAGACTTCTCGAAATATCTAAATTTAAAAGGCAAAGACCGTTTGCCGGACGATGATGACGATTTTTAAAGTGAAAGGGTGGGGGAGAAAATGAAAGAGTGCCTTATGGGGGAAAAGTGCGATTGCAAACACAACCGGAAAGGGTGCAAGGCCAAAGTTAAAGTAGATACCTTGGTATGTCCGCCAATATGCGTATGGTATGAGCAAAGACCGCCGGAGATTAAACAAGAAAAGCCTATAAAGACGAGAAAAGGAGTAGCCTAGTTGGCTGCTCCAGTGGTGGAGGGGGAAAAGATATTGTTTAGATCGGCAGGGATAAAGAGGAAACGGGTTTATGTTGCTCATCCATTACGGGGGGACGTGGAGGGCAATATAAAAAAGGCATCAGCAATATGTGAGTATTTGGCGACCAGGGGGGACATATTGCCGCTATCGCCGCTGCACACATTTGGATATTTAGATCCAGATGGTGACCAGTTTAATGCGATGCAGTTATGCTTTTCACTTGTAGAATGCGCAGACGAGGTTTGGGTGTTCGGTAAGTATTGGATGTCGGAAGGATGTATGGCCGAGATTGCCTATGCGGGGTGTCGGGGGATAAGAGTAGTAATTATAGGCGAAGTTAATATAGAGAGATTAGAGGAAAAGATTATAGAAGTTGCTTGATTTTGGGGGGAGGAGTTATCGTGGCAAGAAAAGATGATATTTTACGGGAGATTAGCCAGGACTTTGAAACCGCTGCCGAATGGCTTTTGTTTTATGAAGATCGTAAGAAGCAATATTATAGTGATTTGAATTATATCCGAGACGAACGTTCTATGCCGGAGGTTTTTGTCCGTACTGGTACAACCGGAAACGTAGTTATACAGAAGGTTATCTCATTAGAGGAACTTGAGCAGACTGAAAAATGGCTGCTTACTGTTGAACTTGTAGAGAGTATATTAGGGCCGAAGAAGAAAACGTTTCTTGCAATTCGCCGGGAAGCTAGGAGAAAGAATAGAAAAATTAACGGTCATGAGGTATGGCGGGGATATGTACAACGACGTTTTGCTGAAGAAATGAGTAATATATACCAAGTACCTTCCGATAAGTTTTGGTTATCAGAAGACTCTATTACACTATGGTGGAAGAACATGGTGGCAACAGCAAGGCTACTGGCTTATAAAACAGGGTGCAGGTTTTAAAAATATGAAGCCGTCAGTAATAGTTGAACTGACGGCTTCATATGTAATTTAGTTAATACCGAGACGTTTTTTTAGGGCTGTTTGTAGTTCTTGAGAGAAATTAATTTTTCTTTTTTCGGCCATTTGGTTGAGATAATAAGGAATAGTTAATGTCTTCTTAACTGCCCGGGTGTCTAATTTAGCCCGGAATGTGCTCAGCGAGACTTCGACTAGTCCTATTACTTCACCATGGTATTCGTTTTGAAGAGTGTCAACAAGTGATGGTTTAGGGATTTCTTCTCCATCTTGTTCAAAGCCCCATAGGTGAAGACCGAGAGCTTCACGCGCCATAGTATGGGCTTCCTCTAAGGTTTTTCCTACTGTAAAACAGCCGGGAAGGTCGGGAAACATTACTGAATAGCCGGTTGCGGTTTTTTCAAATACCGCGGGATAAACATAAATATCTTTGCTAGTCATTATATAATCCTCCTTGCGGCGAGGGGCTATCGAAGCCCAGCCTGTTTTAGGATTGATTTCTCTAGTGCAGGGCCAAGGTCTTGATTATTGCCGTGATCTGGTACAGTGACTTTGCCCTTTTTGGTTGGGTGCTTGAACTGCCGATGCGAGCCTACCTTTTCGACTTCGTACCAACCATCATCTTTGATAAGCTTAAGTATTTCGCGGACTTTCATCGGCATTTATTATTCCCTCCCTGTAATTTCATTATATAACACGTGCTAATACGTGTAAATGATTGTTGCAATAATTTTAATGACCGTTACGTTCAATAGCAGTTTTTCCGTGCTATAGTAGTAGTATGAAAATATAGTTAATGCCTCCTGAGCTGTCAGGGGGCATTTTTATTTCGGGGCGTGTGGTTATGAATCTTCAAAAGAAAAAGCCCATTCGGCTAAAAGGCAAGAAACTTGCAGAACTAAATAAAGCAATTCATGAGCGAGACAGTTATACCTGTATTATAAAAAGGTGTAACCGTCACGTTCCATTAGGTGAGAAATTCCACCATGAGCCTCCTGGGGCTTATAAGGAAGATATAATTTATAAAGGCTGCATTCTTTGTTATTCGCATCATCAACTACGTGAGGGTAATGAGGCGGTGAAAGTAAAAAAAGAGTGTCAGGATTATTTACGTGGTCTGTATCCTATGGAGTGGGAAACGACATTTAACTGATAAAGACTCAGTGTGAGCTGAGTCTTTTGTTTTTCCTTCTAAGGGGGTGGTTATCAAAATCAACGTATGAGTTGTCGCACTTAATTATTGTCTAAAAAAGAAAGGGGTAATGAAAAGAGTGAGTGTGAATCAAACAATTGATGCTTCGAAAATGTTAGGTGCTCTAGAGTTGGCAAATCCTGTGACAATTACAAGTGAGTCAGGAGTTTTAACTTTGACTGCCGATAGTAACAGCTTCATAGTTGAAGGTTCTGAGGCAATTACCAGCATTGTCGGTGATACAGATGTGACACAAGGTATTTATGTTATTACCTGGAATACAGCTCGGACGCTTTCTTATAGTGCATCGGCACTGTTGTTGGTTGGTCAGGCAGATAAGACTACTGCTATTGGTGATGTAGGGGTGTATCAGCTTAACAATGGAGTTGTTACTGAGTTGTTATATCAACCTATTGCTGGTTATGCGGCTGCCTCGCATGTACATGATGTGGCGACTGAGTCCAGCGATGGTTTTATGTCCAGTTCGGATAAAACAAAGCTAGATGGAATCGCAACCGGTGCTGAGGTGAACCAAGACGCCTTTTCTAATGTGTTGGTAGGTGATACTACGATTGCAGCCGATGCAGAGACTGCAACAGTTGAACTTGAGGCTGGGACGAATATTGTTTTGACTGCTGATGCTACAAATAAGAAAGTGACTATTGCGGTTAGCGGTCAGGTGGCGAATGCAGCGGCTGCTGATACAGCTACTGTTTGCACCGGTAATGCAGCGACCGCTACTCAATTAGCTACGGCAAGGACTTTAAGCTTTACTGGGGATGCAACCGGTTCACTGACTTTTGATGGATCATCAGATGAAAGTGCTGAGTTAACCTTATCCAGTTCGGGAGTAACAGCAGGAACGTATCAGAGTGTTACGGTTGACGCTAAGGGCAGGGTTACAGATGGAACTAATCCAACCAGTTTAGATATAGATATAACTGGTAATGCGGCTACTGCTACTAAGTTGGCTACAGCGAGAACGATAGCTCTAACTGGTGCGGTAACCGGTAGTGGAACTTTTGATGGTAGCGGAGATTTGTCGATCACGACTAGCGCTGGAAGTGTTATACATGGGAAACAAATGTTCACTTCTTCAGGTACGTTTACTGTACCGGATGGAGTTACAGAGGTTTGGGTAAGTATGTGTGGCGGCGGCGGCGGTGGCGGCGGCGGTGGTGGTAGTTATAATGCAATTTCAGGTGCTGGCGGTGGTGGCGCTGCTGCTTATTTGGCAAAGGCTGTAACTGTTACTTCAGGAGAATCTATTACAATAACTATTGGTGCCGCAGGATCAGCAGGAGCTTCTGGCGGTTCTGGTGGCTCAGGTGGAACCAGTTCTTTTGGCTCTCGCTTATCATGTGCTGGAGGAGGAGGCGGTGGTACTGGTCTTTCCGCATCTGGCACCAGCTCCGGTGGTTCTGCTGGCGGTACTGGTGGTTCTGCCGGTGGATGCTACTATCTCGGCACTGATGGCGTTCCATGGGGGTCATTTCAAGGTGGTGGATCTATTTTTGGTGCTGGCGGTGCTGGTTGTGGTGCTAGTATTGCCGGTAGACCTGGTAGTGGATACGGTGCTGGTGGTGGCGGAGGAGCTTCTGGCGGCGGCGGAGCAGGAACCCAAGGCTTTGTCCTAGTTGAATGGTAGAAGGAGCTTAATTATTAAGTGAATAAGCTAAAAAATCTCATGCGTCTTCCATGGCGCTTTTTTCATGCTTTCAAGACTCAGTTTTTGCTGGGTTTTTTGTTCTCCCGTAAAGGGGGTGTTTATTAAAAAATAGTTAATAGTTGGCAGTTAGAAATCTTTAAATTTCGTAATATGAAAGGGGTAATGAAAAATGAGTTTTGTATTAACAGGAATTGTTGAATCGAATGGAGCAGATGATGCAGGGAAAATTCCGGTGTTAAATGACGAAGGTGTACTTGATTCTAGTTTTATGCCTAGCGCTGTTATACCTACTGGTGCTGTTCAAGCGTTTGCAATGTCGGTGGCACCGTCTGGGTGGCTTGTTTGTGATGGTTCAGCAGTAAGTCGTACTGACTATGCAGATTTGTATTCAGCTATTGGAACTACCTTTGGTGAGGGCGATGCCAGCACTACATTTAATGTGCCTGATCTTCAAGATAAGTTTGTTCTTGGTTTAGGTTCGACGTATGCAACTATTGCAGCTACTGGCGGGGAAACTACTCATACGTTGACGGTAGATGAGATTCCAGCACATACTCATACAACAACACTAACAAGAGATAAATGTAGTGGAACATCTGGCAATGCTGTATATGGTGATGAAAATAGAGATGGTACCGATGATGTAACAAGCCAATCAACTGGTGGGGACGGAGCTCACAACAACATGCCGCCTTATAGCGTGCTCAATTATTGTATTAAATACTAATAAGTAGGTTTTATAAACTAATGAGACAAAGCCTAAAAAAGAAACGTTGTGTTTAGCGCTTCTTTTTTAGGCTATTAACTTTGAAAGCAACAGTAAGCTGTTTAGATAGAGCGTTATTATAGGTATTTTATATATTTACCTAAGAACAAGGAAGTGATACCTCATGCCAATAGTAGACTGCAGGCTAACAGATTGTAAATACCGTGGCATCGAAATATGTACAGCAAGACATGTCAGTATAGACGGCTACGGCCAGGTTGAATGTTATGAGCCGGTGCCTCGGTCGGCTGTTGTGCATGAGCCTGTTGACTCACGATGCTATAAGCAAGGCGGTAAATGGAAAGCAAGCAGAGTTAAAATAATAAAATGAGGGGCTTAGTATGAACAAATTACAGATTTTTAAAAACGCCGAGTTTGGAGAAATTCGAATTGTCGAAGTTGAAAGTAATCCTTATGCAGTTGGAAGCGATGTAGCGAAATCGTTAGAATACTCAATACCTCATAAAGCTGTTCGAGATCATTGTAGGGGGGTTCTAACTTGGAACGTACCTCATCCGCAATCGCCAGAAAAGGAACAAGAAGTTCTTGTTATTCCAGAAGGAGATATTTATCGGTTGATCGTTAAAGCTGCAGACCAAAGTAGAAATCCGGTTATTAAAGAAAAAGCTGAACGCTTTGAACGTTGGATATTTGATGAAGTATTACCCTCCATCCGTAAGTACGATATGTATGCAACGGAAGAACTACTTAATGACCCTGATTTGGCCATTAAAGCGTTTACGGCTCTTAAAGAAGAACGGGCAAGGAGAATCAAGGCGGAAAGCACCAATGCTATTTTGATGCATGTAAATAAAACTTATACCGCTACTGAAATTGCAAAGGAGCTTGGATTTAAGTCTGCAACATCTTTAAACAATGACCTTGCTAATAGGAAAATACAATTTAAGCAAAACGAGACATGGGTTCTGTATAGTAAATACGCTGACAAAGGCTATGTTGAAATTAAGCAAGATGTTCTTGACAACGGACGTGTCATTTACCATCGCCGCTGGACTCAAATTGGGAGAGAGTTTTTAGTAAAAATGTATCAAAGAAAAGCAAGTTAATTCAAACACAAAAAGCGGCGAGGTATCCGGATATCGCTAAATATTAGTAAAACATTCCCCTTATATTACTTGACTCGCGACAAGTAAAGTGGTATAATTAAACCATAGAAAGGGGGTGGAAATGATAGATGTGGACAACAGCAAAATCAAGGAAACGCTTCTTATAGCCGCCGCAGTCCTCGCAATAGTCAATAATAGCATTCAGTTAATCGAAAGGTTACTGAAAGGGCTAAGGTGGTTGAAGCGAAAACTTGAACGGCTGATAGCAAAACAAAAGCCCACGAACGTCGCGCCTCGCAAGCATAAACGACGTAAGTGAGCCGGGAATGGGAGAGGGAAACCTCTCCTGCATCCTACTGTTATTATACCACGTCTATCAAATTTATGAATTGGATTAAAAAGGTTAATGGAGACATCCTGTTTATTATAATGGCTGTTTTGTATTTTGATACGAGAATACCCCGGGGGGACACGTTGCAGACGGTAGTTGATGCGTTGGTGGTTGTTGCGCTTGTATTGATTGTATTAAAAAACTTGTTGGTGAGGTTTAAATGAAACTACAATTTGAAACCCGGGATGAGTTAATATCTTTTATTCAAAGCGAGTTAATAAATACTACTGAGGTAAGAGCACTGTTAGGGTGTTCACGGCAGAACGTTGCTGATCTAATCAAACGTGGTAAACTTAGTCCAGTGAAAGAGTTAACTAATGATAGGTTGTTCTTTAAAGAGGATATATTGGCACGACTTAAACCGTCCGAGTAGGGCGGTTTTATTTATACTCAACAATAATAGATATAATTAACGCGGGAAGCATACAACTGGTGAGCACTTCCATGTAGGATAGCATTGACCAGGATAACACTGGTTAGCAGGATAGCAGTGTTTAGGATAGCAATCGAACGGACGGCAGTGTTGTGGATTGCATTGTCTTGGAGAGCATTGAAGAGGTAAACATATACGAGGATGATATTGTGGCGCGTAATGATCACTTGCCATATAGTCTTCTATGTCGGGATCTTCCCATTCGCGATACATATAAGTACCACCTTTCATAGCTGTGCGGCTATTACAGCCATTACATAATATGCTGACTACTATGTCGTAGTGATAAGTGGTGCATGCTGGCAATGTCTAGATTTCGTAGGTACTTCCGGGTGTTTACACTGTTTGCGGAGGCTTCAGACCCCCGAAAGTTTTCTAGGTACAAAATTTCTTTAGGCGACTTCCTTCCGAAGGGGGTAAAAAATGGCCAAATTAATAACTGCTAGAGAACTGGCTGAAATCCTTGGTATATCTGAGCGCAGGGTCAATCAAATAGTTGCTGAAAAGCAGACTTTTGATAGAGAGCTAAATGGGAAGTTTGATGTAGTAAAATGTGTTGAGGCCTATTACCGGGATATGTTGCTGGATGTGGACTATAAAGCCGATCTTGAGCGTGAGCGAGCTTTGCATGAAAAAGCAAAAAGAGAGAAGTCAGAACTACTTTTGCAGCAAATGAAAAATGAACTGCATTGGGGGAAAGATGTTGAACTCATCCTGACAGATATGTTGGTTACATTTCGAAATCGAATTCTTGGTGTGCCAGCTACTGCTGCATCAAAAGTGGAGAACAAAAACATACCTGAGATTATTCAAATACTAACAAGCGAATTAAAAATTGCGTTAACCGAACTATCCGGGTATAATCCTGAACGATTTGGAGGATGTGAACATGAGGTAGACAAACATGGATCCAATAACAATAACCTTATTTCAGAAAATAGCTAAAGCTGCCGCTCCGCCGCCAGACATAAAGCCGAGTGAGTGGGCAGAACAGAATCTGGTTATAAACGAGTCTGGTTTTGCTCCCGGCAAGTGGCGCAGTGACTCGGTGCCTTACCAAAAAGAGATTATTGACGCTGTTGTTGATCCTAATATCGATAAAATTATAATAAAAAGTTCATCCCAAGGCGGGAAAAACGTTATCGTTAATATTATCTTTGGATACTATGTAGACATTGATCCTTGCCCGATTCTGTTTATTGAGCCAACGGTTGAACTTGCACAGGACTATTCTAAGCGCCGGTTAGCACCTTTGATTCGGGATACTCCAGCTTTAAAACAAAAGATTCACGAATCAAAAAGCCGTGATTCCAACAATACCATTCAACTAAAAATGTTTCCTGGTGGCAGTTTGAATTTAGTCGGTTCTAATAGCCCAAGGGTAATATCCAGTAAGCCAATAAAAATAGTAATTGCCGATGAAATTGACGGTATGTTGCCAACCAGTGAAGGCGATGCGCTGGAGCTGGCTGATCGACGGACTACAACTTTTCCGGGAAACAAAACCATTTATGTTTCCACGCCGACCAAAAAAGAATCCTCACGTATTGAGGTGGAGTATAATGCTGGGACACAGGAAAAGTGGGAAAAAGAGTGTCCGCACTGCAAGAAGCCTCAATATATTAACTGGAATGGACTGAAATTTGACCACGTTAAAGACAACCAGGGCAACTACTCGGTGTCTAACGTGGTTTATCAATGTCCTGATTGCCTAAAAAGTTTTGGACAAAGCGAATGGGCCCGTCAAGAAGGCCATTGGGTTGCCTATAATCCAGGAGCTGAAAGGGTTAGAAGTTTTCACTGGAATGCCTTTGTTTCACCTGGCTGGCTGTGGGAAGATATTGTTTTAAAATATCTGAAGGTAAAAGGTGATCCTGAACAGCATATGGTGTTTAGAAACACCGTGCTTGGTGAGGTATGGGAAGAAAACATTAATGCTAATGAATATGCGTACCTGTTAGACCGCCGCGAGGATTATGGGGCCGATTTGCCGGATGGAGTATTGCTCTTAACCGCGGGGGTAGATACTCAGGACGACCGGCTAGAGTATGAAGTAGTCGGCTGGGGGCGGGGAGAACAGTCTTGGGGGATTGAATACGGCTTGGTTATGGGTAACCCGGATCAGGCGACTACCTGGCAAGCGTTAAGCGATAAACTTGACGCGATTTTTTATTTTGCTTCCGGTGCAGGGCTTAAAATTGCTTGTACTTTCATTGATTCCGGCGGCCATTATACCAGCGATGTATACAATTTCTGCCGAGCGAATGAACACCGTAAAATATTTGCCATTCGAGGCAAAGGCGGAGCAGGCATTCCACTGATTTATAGCAAAGGGCGAAGTAAAAAAGAAAATGCCTTATACTTTAACCTTGGAGTAGATGGCGGTAAGGCACGTGTATTATCAAGACTGCAGATTAAGCAGCCGGGCGATGGATATTGTCATTATCCATTTGATGAGAGAAGAGGTTATGACCAAATTTATTTTAAAGGGTTACTGTCGGAGCGGCAATCGACTAAGAAAGTCGGCCGACAGCTTAAAATTGTCTGGGAAAAAATCGGATCAGACCGTAGAAATGAGCCGCTTGACGTAAGAAATTATGCGCAGGCGGCTTTTCAATTATTGCCGATAAACTGGGATGTTATTGAAAAACGCCTGATTGAGAGCAAAAATTCAGAGGTAAACCCCGCGCAAAAGAGTAAAAAGCAAACGCAAACCAGCCGAGTATTAAAATCCGGTTTGAGTTATTAACCAGTGAGGTGAGAACATGTCGGTTTCAGATCGGTTAGCTAGAGCAAAAACACGTTTATCGGCCTATTATGATGCCGAAATGGCCGTTTTAAGTGGCCAGTCATACAAAATAGGGACCCGAAGCTTAACAAGAGCGGATTTGGGCGAGATTCGGACTGCCATTACCAACTTGGAAAACGCCGTTGAAGAACTAACTGCTCAGGCGGTCGGCCGCGGACGAAGACTCCGGGGGCAATACATTCCGGTGGATTTTTAAGGTGGTGATTTGGTGAATATTATTGATTATTTCTATAAAGCGGTAAATCCACGTAAGGCATTGGCCCGCGAAATTGACCGGTTTAAGCTGGAATCATTACAAAAGTTTTCAAATAGCGGTTATGACCAAAGTGGAGCGAGTCATACTAAAAAATCTATGCGTGGTTGGCGGGCTAATAGCCGAACTGCCCGAGAAGATATTGATCCGCATCTCCACACATTGCGTCAGCGGTCCAGGGATTTAATTATGTCCTCACCGCTAGCAGTTTCGGCGCTTAAAACCAAGAAAACCAATGCAATTGGAGCTGGGCTGAGGTTAAAAAGTCGGATTGATTATAAGTTCCTCGGTTTAACGCAGGAACGAGCTGCCCATATGGAGGCAAATATTGAACGGGAATTCGAACTGTTTGCTAAGTCAAAGCATATTGATTCTTTGAAACTCAATAATTTTTATGAACTTCAACCGTTGGCGTTCGGGTCCTGGAAGCTAAACGGTGACTGTTTTGCACTCATCAAGTACGAAAAACCTACATCATGGATGCCTTATGGCCTAAAAATTTATTTAATCGAAGGTGATAGGGTAACAACTCCCAATACCTCGGCAACCGATGGTACTTCACTACTTGGAACGTCGAACTATACTGTTGGCAAAAATAATAAGACAGGCAATTATATCTATAATGGCGTTGAAGTCAATACTGACGGCGGCGTTGTTGCTTACTGGGTGTGCAATCAATATCTAAACAGTACCTTAGATGGGACAGAACGTAAGTGGGAACGAGTCGAAGCCTATGGGTCTAAGACTGGCAACCCGAATATACTGCATTTATTTGATTCAGAGCGCTGCGAACAATATCGTGGCGTTCCGTTTTTAGCACCAGTGATCGAGCAACTAAAACAAATTACGCGATACACCGAGGCTGAACTCATGGCCGCAGTTGTTCAGTCGTTCTTTACAGCATTTATTAAAACAACGCTCCCGACTAATGTTGATCCCTTCACTGGCGAGATTACTGGTGAATCAACTCCGTATGCACCGCCAGCCGCTGGAGATTTTGAGCTTGGCCCAGGTACCTTTAATATTCTGCAACCGGGCGAAGACGTAATTATGGCCGACCCTAAACGCCCAGCGAGTGGTTTTGAGGGATTCATTGCAACAATGGCTAAAACAATTGGCGCGGCGCTAGAGGTGCCCTATGAACTCTTAATGAAGTCGTTCACCGCGTCATATTCAGCAAGTCGGGCCGCGCTTTTGGAGGCTTGGAAGACAATAAAAGTCGACCGGGCCTTTTTTGACAGTGACTTTTGCCAACCGCTTTATGAGCTTTGGTTATCCGAGGCCGTTGCAATCGGGCGCATTAAAGCTCCAGGTTTTTTTATTGATCCGTTAGTCAAGGCAGCTTGGTGTAAAGCAGAGTGGATCGGGCCGACACAAGGCCAACTTGACCCTGTAAAAGAAGTTGAAGCCGCGGCCCTTCGGGTGGAAAACGGATTTAGTACGCGTGAGCAGGAGACAACTGCACTAACAGGGGGAAGCTTTGATGATAATATCGAGCAAGCCAAAATAGAAAACCAGAAAATTAAGGGGGCGGGATTTATGGAGGAGTTAAAGGAACCGAAAGGGGGAATGACCAGTGGGACAAGTGAGTAAGTTCTGGAATTTCGAAAGAAACTCTGATCTTAATCAGGTCATACTTCGAATTAGCGGCGACATTATCGAAGATGATGACGCTTGGTTGTATGAATGGTTTGGTATGCAAGCTGCCTCGCCGAATGCGTTCCGAACAGAGTTAGCACAGCATGCTGGTAAGAACATTGACGTTTGGATAGATAGCTATGGAGGAAGCGTATTTGCAGGAACAGGTATCTACAATGCCTTGATGGAGCACAAAAACACCGGGGCAGCAGTAAATACAATAATCGACGGTAAAGCAATGAGCGCGGCCACAATACCTTTTATGGCGGGTGACAAACGAAAAATCACGCCAGGCGGCATTTTTATGATGCATAATCCATTAACGAGCTCTTATGGTTATGCTTCCGATCTTAGAAAGTCCGCCGATGTATTGGATGTGGTTAAAGATACTATTATCAATGCCTATCAGCTTGGTACAGGCTTGGACCGCGAGAAGATTTCTGACATGATGGATCAAGAAACCTACATGAGCGCAAGCACAGCTATCAGGGAAGGGTTTGCTACGGAAATGCTCTATGGGGAGCAGGAGAATATCACGAATTTAATCTTTAATCGGCTGGCAATAAAAAATGCCTCTAACGACTCAATGAAAAGATTCTTCGAGGTTACCAGAAACTTTGTTGCATCGCAGGAACCTCCAATGGAACCTGCTGCGAATATACAAAAAAACGAGGAGGACACAGTAGTGGAAATTAAAAATGCTGATGATTTACGAAAAATTTATCCTGATTTTGTAGATCAGATAGAGATTGGCGCGGTGGCTCAAGAGCGTAAAAGGATACAAGATATTGAGCAGATTGCCAATATCATTGACCCAGAACTCTTAAACAAAGCTAAATTCAGCGAGCCAATGGAGGCCGAAAAGCTTGCATTTCAAAACGCTGTTTTGCAGTCCCAAAGGGGGACCGAGTATTTGAAAAATGCACAGCAAGATTCTGACGTATCTGGAGTTAAAAACGTAACGTCCATTCCGACAGATGGCGTCAATGTGGACGAAACTGCAAAGCAAGCTAAGCAAGAGAAAACGGTCAACTCTATTGTTGACGCAGTAAATAAATTAAGGGGGTAATTAAGAATGAGTGAAGCATTATACAGTTCGTTGGGATCATATACGCCTGACAACTTGACCGCCGGAACTGCCGTTCCAATCGTACTTGCCGGGGTAACAGTTGCATCAGGTCAGGGTGAGCTAGCCCGTGGCAGTGTTTTGGGGATTATCACCGATGGCGGTAAGGCAAATTTAGTTGTCAGCACTGCCACTGATGGTTCCCAGAACGCAAAGTACATTCTGGCGGAGGACATTGATGCAACCAGTGCCGATGTTATTGCCCAAGCATATAGTTCAGGGGAGTTTAACAGTGCTGCATTGGTGTTTGGTAGTACTGATACCGCCAGTGATCACGCCGACAGTTTACGGCAATATGGAATATATCTTAAAGAAAATATTGAATCCTAAAGGAGGCTATAAAATAAATGGGAATTGAATTGTATGATACTAGAACAATGATGCAGGCCATTGAAAGAATGAAGCCTGCTAGGACTTTTTTGCGTGATACCTTTTTTAATCGGGTTGAAACTTTTGTTACAGAAGACATTGATGTAGATTTCAAAAAAGGTAAGCGTAAAATGGCCCCGTTTGTGGCACCAATGGTTGGCGGGATAACTATGGACCGTCAAGGATTTTCGACTAGAAACTATAAAGTGCCGAAAATTGCACCGCAGCGGATCATGACGGCTGAAGATATTAAGTCGCGTATTATTGGTGAAACAATCTATAGTGCTAAAACTCCTGAACAACGGGCTGCCGAGCTTTTTGCCAAAGATTTAGTTGAGCTTGATGAATTTATTACCAGGAGAGAAGAATGGCAATGCCGAGAGCTATTGCTTAACGGTAAAATTACTATGAATGGTCTAATCGATAGCACCGACAATTATATTGAACAAGTAGTTGATTACAGCTTTACCAATACCGTTACCTTAACTGACACCGATTTGTGGTCTGCTGATGCTGCTGATATACACGGTGATTTAAGGGAATGGCGGCTTAAGATTATTAAAGCCACTGGTCGGGCTCCAAAAGTTGTCGTTATGGCGTCAGACGTGTATGAGGCTTTTATTGGTAACTCTGCTATCAAGGAAATTTTTGACACTATGCGTTTTAATCTAGGGACTGTTCAGCCGCTAATTAAGGATGATGCGGTTACTATGGTAACATATATTACTGACCTAGACTTGCAAGTGTACACGTATGATGAGTGGTTTATTGACGATGACGGTAATGAAACGGCGATGTTGCCATCAGGTACAATCATTATGGGTACTCCTAATATGGGTAAACGTCTTTACGGAGCAATTACTCAGATCGACGGCGAAGGATTTGTTACTTATGATGCTCCACGGGTACCGAAAAACTGGGTAGATATTAATAATGATGTAAAGATGGTCCGGATTAGTGCTAGACCGCTTCCGGTGCCAGAAGATGTTGACGACTGGCTTGTTGCCACAGTATTGTAGGTGATTACATGATAAAGGTAATAAAAGGAATGGTTAAGGCTGGCGGAAAATTTCATTCTGTTAGCGAGACAATTACGGGCTTATCTGATAAAGAGGAGGCCCGTCTGGTTTCAATGGGTGTTTGTGAAATAATCGTTAGCGAAACTATACAGGAATATAGTTCGGCCGAAATATCAACTGCCGAAACAAATGAAAAATCTCAGAAAACAAGCAAAATTAATGCTGCTACCACGGATGTGACGGATGAAATAAAATTAAATGTTGATGACGTTGTTGTTAGCGGGAAGTAATCATGGCATTAAGTGATTATTTAGCGGATGATCTAGCCATGATGATGAGCACCGACGACTTTGCCACAGCGCATACCATTAACGGCACCGAAATAAAGGTGGTTGTTGACGAAGACTTATATAAGGAACGTCAGCAATCATTAAATAATCCTGAGTCTTATTTTCCGGCAACGATATCGTACCATGTTGCCGCTAGTGTCTTTGGTGATCGCCCAAAAGTAAACTCAGTTCAGATTTTTGATGGTAAGAAGTATCTTGTTTTTGATGTTCAAGAGGACTTAGGCGATTATTATATAACCCTGGCGGTATCGGAGTGATGTAAATGGCGAATATGTTCCGGGTGGTGGTTGACACGAAAGATCTGATGAAGCTAAATATACACTTAGGAGCCTACGCTAAGCAGGCTCCTGTAGTTGTATCAAGGGCGTTAAATCGGGCGGCCACCACCACCAGAAGTGAGGCCGTTAAAGAGGCCAGGAATAATTATTATGTTAAAGCGGCAGCAGTGCGTGCTACATTCAATATTAGAAAATCATCAAAAAGCCGGTTAACAGCTTCGGTGTGTTCCAAAGATGGCTCCATGCCATTGGATAAGTTTAAATTTTCGCCGAACCAGCCGCGCCCGAAAAATCCGCCGGCGGCACTTAAAGTAGGTGCTAAGAAACCGGGTATGAAAGAGCTACGGCATGCCTTTGTTGCAAATATAAACGGTACAAAAATTTTCGAAAGAACAAGTAAAAAGCGGCTACCGATTAAGCGGCTAATGGGGCCTCCGATTCCACGAATGGTGGGAAATCAAAAAACGCGGGAAGTGGTTGAGAGAAAATCACTTGAAACCTATGAAAAACGCCTTGATCATGAAATAAAACGGGTATTGGAGGCCGGAAAATGACGCCCTTAATGCTGCAGGATAAACTGGTGTCTGAACTTGAAAAACTATTCGAGGGTAGGTACTTGAAAAACGAGGACGGCGCAGTGGCGTCGTTTTTAATTTGCCCACAGTGGCTACCTGCGACCGATCCCAACGTATCCGGTCAGGCGGGTATCACGTACTTTCCCTATATCCGGGTTATTGTAGATGATGGTCAAGACGAAAACGAAGAAGAACCCAATACATGCAATGTTCGCTTTGAAATCGGTATCCAGGATGAGGATACCAACTACCAAGGTCACCGGGATCTATTAAATGCCATTGGGACTATATATAACCATTTTATGCGCTATAAATATGTTGGGCCGTTTGAGCTCGTATATCCTTTCAAATGGAGTCTTAACCCGGAAAATACCTTCCCAAAATTTTTTGCGATGGTGGAAACTACTTGGAACATTCCTAAAGTAACCATCGTTGACCCCTTAACTTAGAGAGGAGTGATTTAATTTGTCTTATACTCATGGCGTGTATATCCAAGAAAACGATACTTCAGTTACAACGCCGGTCACAGCCGACAGTGCGAATCAGTTTATTGTCGGCACTGCGCCAATTAATCTTCTAGATGATCCATCAAGCGCAGTCAATGTTCCGATATTGGTCGAAAAATACTCGGAAGCTATGGAATACCTGGGTTATTCCAGCGACTGGGAGAGCTACACACTTTGTCAATCCATGTATGCTTCATTCAAAGTATTTAATGTGTCGCCGCTCATATTTGTCAATGTCCTTGATCCAGATAAGCACTATAGCTCGGTAACAAGTGAATCCAATACCATTTCCAGTGGAGCTATCACCATCGAAAAAGAAGGTATACTGATAAATGCTAATTTTGTTGTCCAAAGCTCAGATGGTGCAACTACTTATACAGAGGATACCGATTATACACTGGCCTTTGATGACGACGGCTATGTGGTGTTAACGGTTTTAAGTGCTGGAAGTATCGGTTCAGCAACGGAATTGCTTTTAAGTTACCGAAAACTTGACCCATCCGCGGTTGATAAAGACGATATTATTGGTAGCTATAGCTCATCTACCGGCAAGTATACCGGCCTGGAAAATATCAGTCAGGTGTACCCGCAACTAGGTCTTTTGCCTGGCCTTATTTTGGCACCAGGTTGGAGTCATATTCCGTCGGTCGGCATTGCGATGATCGCCGCTTGCGAAAGCATTAACGGAATTTATAACTGTAACTGCATTCTGGATGTTGATACTTCTGAGGTTGTGGAGTATTCTGCGGTGTACGCTTGGAAAAACAGCAATTCATATAATGATAAGCATGCCTTGGTTTGTTGGCCGAAAGTGGTTGTCGATGATTATACCTTTTATATGAGTGCTATGTTGGCCGCGTTAGTGGCTTATACCGACTATGAAAACGATGGCGTGCCTTATGTATCGCCGTCAAATAAGGATTTCAATATTACTGGCACAGTTTTGGACGATGGAACCGAGATTTACCTCGACCAGGCCCAGGGCAATACCTTAAATGGCAAGGGCATTATTACTGCGCTTAATCTTAATGGTTGGGTATGTTGGGGTAACAACACTGGGATTTACCCAACATCAACCGATGTAAAGGACCGCTGGATTCCGGTACGGCGAATGTTTGACTGGTGGGGCAACACTTTTATATTAACCTATTTCCAGAAAGTTGACAGTGCCATGAATCGTCGCCTGATTGATACCATTATTGATACCGAAAACATCCGGGCCAATGGATATAAGGCGAAATATCAGCTGGCTGATGCCAGAATTGAATTTGTTTCTGATGATAACCCGACAACGGATTTAATTGATGGCAAAATTACTTTTCATCAGTACCTGACCCCATTCCCACCAGCAGAAACTATTATTAATGTGTTGGAATATGACGCAGATGCTTTGACCACGGCGCTAGAGGAGAGTGATAGCTAATGAGCGTTAATTCCGTACCGGATAAAGTAGTTAACTATAACGTTTACAACGAAGGGGAGCAGCTGGTCGGTGTATCTGGCGAAGTGAGTTTACCGAAAATGGAGGCTATGACCGAAACCATTTCTGGAGCAGGGATTGCCGGGGAGTTTGAAAGCCCGACTCCTGGACATTTTGGAAGTATGACCATTGAAATTCCCTTTCGGACTCTTATTGATCAGTCCTTTAGTCTAATGGTACCGGAGGCTAAAACATTAATCTTACGTGCCAATCAACAAAGTTTTGATATTTCCGGCGGTACTTTTAATCAGCGGGCGCTAAAAATAACGCTTAAAGTTATTCCGAAAAGTTTGGAACTTGGTACGCTAGGTGTAAGTAAGCCCACGGATACGAAAAACACCTTAGAAGTCTTGTATATTAAGGTCGTAGAAAATGGTTCGACTTTGTTAGAACTGGACAAGCTCAACTTTATTTATATTGTCAATGACACCGATGTGTTTGCCGATATTAAAGATAATATTTAGGAGGACGACGAATGGATAACATAGTGAAATTCAATAAACCATATATGTTTGAGGGCAACGAATATACTGAAGTAGATTTGTCGGGCCTGGAAAACCTAAAAACCACAGATCTAATTGAAGCTGATAAAATATTCATGGTTAGCGGCCAAGTTGCCATGGTCAAGGAAATGAATGTTGGGTATGCCTGTATTTTAGCGGCAAAGGTAAGTTCTAAACCAATTGAATTTTACCAG
Organism: Bacillota bacterium; assembly: GCA_017889635.1. Lineage (GTDB taxonomy): Bacteria > Bacillota > Negativicutes > Sporomusales > CTSoil-080 > CTSoil-080. Next base: position 20,126 of record JAGGAC010000029.1, read on the forward strand.
AGCTTACCGGCGCGGGAGGCTATTAAAGTAAAAAATATGGTGACAAGTTTTTTGTTCGCGCAGGATTAGAGCCAGGAGACGGGCAGCAGCTTAAAAAGTTAGCTGTCCGTTTGGCTTTAGCCTCATTTACTGGCATAGATTTTTTTCTTGGGTTATCTGTATTTGAGTTATTTGAAATCGTCGAGGAAATAAAGGCGGTGAATAGTAGTGGCAAGTAAAACTTATGAAACTATGTTTTTACTCGGGGCACAGATTCAGGCATCAATGGGAAAAAGCTTTGGGCAAGTGCAACGGTATATGGCCGAAGCTCAAACTCAGGCCAGTGTTGGTGAACGAGCATTCAGTGGTTTTTCAGGCGCGATTGCCGGGATTGGTGTAACTGCAGGCATTGCCGCCCTGGGTAAAGGAATGATTGATAATGCCGCTGATATGCAGAGTTATAGGAATACACTGAATGTGGTTATGAAGGATCAGGAATTAGCCGCTCAGACAATGGTTTGGGCGGCTAATTATGCTAATTCAACTCCATTTGATACGAAGGGTGTAGTTGAGGCTACGGTTCGGCTTCAAAGTTATGGTATTGCCGCGCAGGACGTTCTTCCGGCGGTCGGTGATATGGCGTCCGTCATGGGCAAAGATCTAATGCAGGCAGTGGAAGCGGTGGCTGATGCACAAACAGGCGAACTTGAAAGAATGAAGGAATTTGGCATAACAAAGGATATGATTATTGCCCAGGCGGAGAAACTTCGCTTGGGGATAGTGGTCAATAACAAAGGCCAAATAACCGATCAGGAAAACTTCAATAAAGCCATGTTCTCGCTGATGAATGAACGGTTTAAAGGCGGTACTGAGATGCAGTCCAAGACATGGAAAGGCGTTATGAGCACTATTTCTGGTACTTGGCAAACTACGCTGGCTCAAATGGCCGGGGTTGCACTTGACGGTTCTATCAAGCAGGGTAGTTTTTTTGATGTAATGACGCAGAACGCATCAAAATTGTCTGATATGCTGGTGAATCTCACAAGCGGTGGGCAGTTAGAAGCTTTAAGTCAAAGTATGGGGAATGTTATGAGTACCGCTGTAAATGGAGTATCTTGGGTGCTAGATAATTGGCCGTTGATCGAGCCGATAGTCATAACATTGACCGGGGCTATTGCTGCTAATGAGGCCGCAACTTTGGCGATGGTTGCAGCCCAAAAAGGCGGGATGATAATTACTGCTCTAACCACTGCGTGGGGTACAGCAACGACAGCACTGGCACTGCTGCGCGAGGGATATGCACTAACCGAGGTGGCTCAGGTCGCGCTTAATTCTGCTATGCTTTTGAATCCTCTAACTTGGATTGTTGCCGGGATTGTGGCAGTAGTTGTTGCCGGAGTCCTATTATATCGTAATTGGGATACCATCTCGCAAAAAGCCAGCGAGGTCTGGGGCGGTGTGACGGCTTGGTTTAGCAAAGTTTATACCACCGTAACACAGTTTATAACTAACTTGCCGAGCTATATCAGTAGTGGTATTAGTGGAGCGGTGCAGTGTGTGGCCTATGGCATTGGGTATATGATTGGTTATGTTGCGACTCTGCCGGAGCGAGTTACTGCATTTGTTTCTGCAACGGCCACAGCAATGGTTACAACAATTGGATCTGGCGTGAACAGTACAATTCAGTTTTTCATTGATTTACCAGCTAACGCTGAAGGGGCACTGAGTTCATTTCTAGCAACTATCGACGCTTGGGGTTCCAGTGTTTATCAATCCGTGGTTAATTGGGTTATGCAAATACCTAATGCTGTATCTAATGCAATCAGCAGTGCTGGTAGTTTTGTTCAAAACTTAATTAGCGGTGCTAGCAGTAGTTTACAGTCTGGTATGCAAGCTAGCAGTCTTCCAGCCTACGCTGATGGCACTGACTATCATCCTGGTGGGGTTGCGCTGGTTGGCGAACGCGGCCCGGAGCTTTTGAGGTTGCCGCGAGGTAGCCAGGTTACACCGAATAGTAGGACGCAAAGCTTATTGAATGGATTGTCCGGCAGTGGTTTGACAGGCACTATATCGGTAAGCTACTCACCACAGTACATTATCCAAGGCAATGCTGATCAAAATACATTAAAAACTGCCAGTGATCAATCTTATCACGATTTTGAGAGCCGCTTTAATGCGCTTATAGAAAGGCGGCAGCGGTTAAGTTTTGCCTAAGAGGTGCAAAAATGTCTACAACCTATAAAACAAAATCAGGCGATACTTTTGATAGTATCGCCTTTAATGAACTTGGTGCGGTTAAATATACGGAGGAATTGATGAAGGCTAATCCAGATTATATATCAACCGTAATTTTTTCGAGCGGTGTTGCATTGACTTTGCCGGATATTGAAGAAGAGGACACGACGGCGTCCAGTACGCCGCCCTGGGCTTAAATCATGGAAACAAGACGCGCTAATATTGAATTACTTTATGAAGGTACAAACATAACAAAATATATCGAGGCGGATCTGATTAGTTTTAGCTATACCGATAATGCTTCTGGAGAGGCTAACGATGTTTCTATCGAGCTTAAGGATAATAATAAAAAATGGATAGATGGCTGGGCACCAACGAAGGGCGATATTGTAAAACCGACTATAGTAACAACTAACTGGGATAAGTCAGGCGACAGTCAATCATTATCCTGTGGGGCATTTATTGTTGATGAGCCAAGTTATTCAGGGCGGCCGCGCAAATTAACTTTAGGTGCAGTATCTACGCCAAGCGATACTAATTTCATGACTACGAACAAAAGTAAGACTTGGCAGTCTGCCACGGTGAAAAGTATTGCCCAGTATATTGCTGATACTGCTGGCGTAGGGCTGTATTTTGATTCCTCAACAAATCCTGTTGTTGATTATATCGAGCAGAGCGAGACGCCGGACGTCTCGTTTTTGTTTGATCTATGCAAAAACAATAGTTTGGCCATGAAGTTATATAATCAAAAGATTGTTATTTTTAGCGAAACCGAATATGAAGCTAAGGACTCGGTTATGACCATTACTGAGGAAAACGTTATTAGCTGGCAGGCAAAAACCACTTTCACTGATACTGGCTATGACGGCTGCTTGATTAAATACACTAACCCCACGACAGGGGAAACGTTTTCTTATACCTTTACCGCTCCTGATAAAACCGGCAGCAAGGTATATCAGATGAACGAAAAGGCCAATAGTTTAGCTGAAGCCGAGCGAAAGGCACAGGCAAAACTTCGGGAACTTAATAAAAAGGAATATACCATGAGTATGGATTTGCCGGGAAATTTAAAGCTATTCTCCAGTCATACAGTTACAACTTTCGGCTTTGGAATATTTGATGGTAAGTATTATTTGGATAAGGTTACCCGGAAAACCGGCAGCGGCTTTACAATCAGCATTGAAATGCACAAAGTCTTGGAGGGTTATTAGTGGAAAATATAAAGAATCTTTTGCGAGTGGGGACGGTGAGTTCCGTCGCTTATGATACCGGCTGTGTTCGAGTTTGTTTTAAGGACCAGGATAGTATCGTGACCGATGACCTTCCAATGTTAGGCTTTGAGTATGAAATGCCGAATGTCGGAGAATTAGTTCTGTGTATATTTTTAGGCAACGGCTTGGCGAAAGGTTTCTGCTTAGGCCGTTACTATTATGACAGTTCTTTACCGGGCGAGTCGGGAGAGAATATCTATTATAAAGAATTCCTTCAGGATGCCTATATGAAATATGATAAAAGTTCTAAAACTTTTACTATTAGCGCTGAGAATATTGTATTTGACGGTAATGTCACAATTAATGGCACATTGACGGTATCTGGTGACGCGACGATTAGTGGCAAGAGTTTTTTAAGCCATACCCATAGCGGTGTAGAATCAGGCGGCAGCAATACGGGAGCGGTGGTTTAATATGATCGGCTATTTCGGTGATGACATTATTTTTGAGATTTCGGATTCGCAAGTATATAACTTTACCGGCTTTAAGCGGGAAACAGCTTCCCGGTATGCAACTCATGAAATCATCGGCGAGAAACCTGTCACGGAATATATTGGTCCTGGTTTATCTACAATTTCCTTTACCATATCCTTAAATGCATTTCTTGGTGTAAAACCGCGCGAAGAAATGGAGGTTTGGCAGGATAAAGCCGAATCTGGCGAAGCCGAGTATTTAGTCATTGGCGGTACGCTTGTCGGCCTAAACAAATGGGTGGTTAAGTCGGTGAGTGAAACCTGGGACACCATTTTAAACGGTGGCGAAGTGTATAAAGGCAAGGTAGATATTACGTTAGAGGAATATGTGGAGGAAACTTCATGAGCAGTATAAGCGCTTCAAGTATTGTGATTAACTGGTCGGCCACCGGTAGCGATGAAATTATGCAAAATGTTCATATGATATTGACCACACCGGCTGGCACTGTTCCTTTTGATCGTGAGTTTGGCGTTGATATGAGTTTTCTCGATTTGCCGCTGGAACGCTCCAAGGCTAAAATGACAGTCGAATATATCACTAAAATAAACAAGTATGAACCGCGCGCTTCTATTAATAGTGTAACTTTTGAGTATGATGAATTAAACGGATGTATGTATCCCAAGGTGGTGATTGACCTTGTCGATGATTGAGGACTTAGAAAATTTACCGGATATAGATTTTGTTGAGAAAGACGTGGATACACTCCTCGAGGCCATGGTAACAGAGTATGAGTCTGCTTATGAAGAGTCAACTGGCGAAAGCAAAACCTTGGCGGACGGTGATCCGGTCCGGATCTGGATTTATTCGCAGGCATTACGGATTTATGCGGCTTATCAACTTATTGATCAGGCGGCAAAATATAACCTGCTTAGATATTCGAGTGGGGATTATCTCGAAAACCTTGGCGCCAGGGTGGGGGTGAACAGGGCTGAAGCCACCGCTGCTACGACTACTCAACGTTTTACCTTGTCGGCGGCTCAAGAGTCGGCGGTGGCGATTGCGTCTGGGACACAGGTAAGCGCTGGCGGATCAATTTATTTTGCTACGACTGAATATGCTGAAGTGGTCGCCGGTGATACCTATGTAGATGTAACGGTGGAATGCACTGAGACTGGCACCGATGGTAATGGCTATTTAGCCGGTCAGATTACGACTTTGGTAGATCCTATTCAATATGTATCAAGTACGACCAATACTTCCACTAGTCAGGGCGGGACCGATGAAGAGGACGATGATACATTAAAGGGGCGGATATTCCAAAAGCCCGAATCCTTCAGTGTGGCTGGCCCGGTAGGAGCGTATGAGTATTTTACAAAAGAATGTAACTCATCAATTATTGACGTTAGCGTTACTTCGGCTAGTCCCGGAGAAGTTGACGTCTGTTTTATTTTGACTGATGGGGAATTGCCAGATTCCACTTTGATTTCCGAAGTCGAAGAATACTTGTCGGATGATTCAAGGCGGCCACTGACTGATAATGTAACAGTAAGTGCGCCGGAAACAGTGTCTTATGATATTGAAGCTACCTATTATATAAAATCGTCAGACAAAACTTCGGCCAGCACAATTCAAACGGCAGTAACTTCGGCGGTTGATGATTATGTGATTTGGCAAAAATCTATTATTGGCCGTGATATTAATCCGTCCCAGCTTATTTCCGATATTATCGGCGCGGGCGCGAAACGGGTGGTTATTACTTCGCCAGAATATACCGAGGTTAGTGATACTCAGGTGGCGCTCGAGGGTACAGTCAACTTGACCTATGGAGGTCTGGAGGATGAGTAAAACAGTTTACGATGTTACGCTGTTAGAACTCTTGCCGGAGAACCTCCGCAGCGATCCAGATATTATAGCAGCCAGCCAAGCTGTAGACACCGAGTATCGGGCATTAGTCAGTTCGATAAAGAATTGCCTGACCATTGCTGATGTAGATAATGCCTGCTCAGATGTGGTGGACAACCTAGCGGGGGAGATACAAGTTGATTTCTACGATCAGACCTTATCCCTGGACGTCCGCCGGGCCTTGGTCAAAAACGGGTATATATATAAATATCAAAAAGGTACGGCTTATGCAGTGAAGCAAATCGTGGAAGACGCGGGGCTTAATGCATCGCTTAAAGAATGGTTTGAATATGACGGTGAGCCGTACTATTTCAAGGTTACAACTGAAACGGTCGTTTCAAGTACAACGGTACTAGCGGAACTGGCCGAGATGATAAATTCAGTAAAAAATATCCGGTCGTGGTTGGAAGGTATTATTATTAATAGGACTTGGACAGGCAATATGTATTTTGGCACTGCGTTGGTGGATGGCAAAATGCTAACACTTTTCCCCAAGGCTTTTGAAATGGGGGCCGTAACCGGCACAACATATTTTGGCACAGCGCTGGTAAGCGGAAAAGTGCTGACCTTAAAGGAGGTATCTTAATTTGGCTTTTACAGGATTAACTGTAACAACTCAAGGCGCTAATTTGCAAACAAAAGTTCAAGCTGGCACAACAATGTCTTTTTCAAAAATAAAGGTTGGCGATGGAACTGTTTCATCAAGTACAACTCTTTCTTCTTTCACTGCGCTGGTTGATTCACAGCTAGAAGTAGAAATTGAATCTGTTACATCTATGGGCGATGGTACATATAGAGTTCGCGGCACACTTACAAATTCAAGTGTAACGACCGGATTTTTTCTCCGAGAGATCGGTTTATTCGCTACCGATCCAGATGACGGTGATATTATGTACGCCTATGCTAATTCCGGCGACGAATGCGATTATCTACCGGCTGGTGGCGGTTCTGTTGTTGTTGAATCCGTTATTGATTTAATAACGGCGGTTGGCAGTGCGAGCAGCGTAACCGCGACAATTGATGAAGATTCTGTTTTAGTCTCATTGAAAACATTTAATACACACGTTGAAGCATCGCCAATTGATCACCCTGACAGTTCGGTCACTACGGCTAAGATTGCCGACAGTGCTGTTACAACCGATAAAATTAATGATAGTGCTGTTACTACTGCTAAGATTAATGACAGCGCCGTAAGCACGGCTAAAATTAACGATAGCGCTGTAACTGATGCGAAAATAGGTACCCGAACTATTGACGATACATTGGCTGCTACTGCTGATGCAGATAACCTGAATAACATGTTGTCAAAACTGGCGTACATGCTAAAATCTATTACCGGCCAAGACAATTGGTATACTGCACCAGATATTAATCAAGCAAATACTGCATTGGGCGTAAATCCTTCCGGGGCAATTGTATCTTATGCTGGTAGTTCAGCTCCTGATGGTTATCTATTGTGTGATGGATCAACGGTGTCTCGAACAACATATGCGGATTTGTACGATGTTATAGGGACAACTTATGGAACGGGCGATGGAAGTACGACATTTGCATTGCCGGACTTGCAGGATAAATTTGTTTTAGGTAAAGGAGATACTTATTCCACGCTTGCGGCAACCGGCGGCGAAACTGAGCATACCTTGACGACAGATGAGATGCCAAGCCATCACCATACTATTACTGGCGGTACTAGTGGCACAGCGGGATATGTAACAATGGAAAGCGACGGAAACAGTGCCTCCACTGAATCATCAAATGGAACTAATTATACGGGTGGCGGCGAAGCACATAACAATATGCCGCCGTATATCGTTTTGAATTACATTATCAAATACTAAGGGGGGCACTAGATGTCAACGATGTTTCAGCATCATCCTGACGGATGGGTATATGTCAGAGGAGAATCAGAAAGCTATTGTGATACGCCCGCCAATTTTGCCGCGGATTTAGGGGCAACTTACTCAGGATTGCCTGATGGTTATATAAGTCGAATTTATGTTCAGGGGAAACGACATGTGTTAAGTGATGGAAATAATGAAACAACACAGACAATCCCGTGGACTGATGGCGATACCTATATTGCAGAATTAGATACGTTGCTTGTCAACAAGGTAACACGTAATACTAAAATTGAACTTACCGTGACTGAAAGCTCCGGCACTGCTTTGTCCGGCGTCACCGTCAGCTATAGCGGAGGCTCCGGAACGACCGATTCAAGCGGTCAAGTTACATTCTCTGGGTTGACAGCAGGTACATATGAATTTACTGCTGCAGAAAGCGGTTATACGAGTGCAAGCGTAAGCGTAACTGCGGTCACTGGCTCTACTGTAACCGGCACAATTGCTCTAACTTCAGATACTACAACTGCTACAACGAATTAAGCGGCTAATTTAGCCGTTACTTTTATGTTTGGGGAGGGGAAGGTGTGGAGGTAAATTTAAATAGTACAGTCCAGATCATTGCAGTGATTGGATTCGCCGCGGGAGTAGTTAAACTGCTGATAGTTAAGCCATTGCAAACAGCAATTAATGCTTTACATGAAGCAATTAATGAAATGAAAAATATGCTGTTTAGGTTAGAGCAAGACCAGAAAAATATTGATAAGCGCCTTGTTGTAGTAGAAGAAAGCACAAAATCTGCGCACAAAAGACTGGATGGAATGGAGGGGATATAAATATGAAGGTTTGTATTGATCCTGGTCATGGTGGCTCCGATCCGGGAGCTTGCGGAAATGGCCTACAGGAAAAAGACATTGCTTTGACTGTAGCTTTAAAGGTTAGAGATTATTTAACAGCTGCCGGATGCACGTTAATTATGACGCGGGAAACCGATAAAGATGTTGGTTATTCTGGCGATGATGCAACTACTGAGCTGCAAGCGAGGTGCAACATTTCAAATAACTTTGGTGCCGATGTGTTCGTGTCAATCCACTGCAATTCTTTTAGTAATTCGGTGGCGAATGGAACAGAGACAATTTATTGTGCTGGTAGTCCCCAAAGCGCGAAGCTAGCAGAGTTCATCCAAAATCAACTAATTGGATTAGGTGACTTAGTTGACCGAGGCTTAAAAACTGATTCGTTGTATGTGACAAAACATACCGATGCACCGGCAGTATTAACCGAACTGGCGTTTATATCTAACCAAGAGAATGCTTCTAAGCTTGGAGACCAGCATTGGCAAGATGAATTTGCCAGGGCAATTGCCAGGGGGGTGACTGATTATGCCAACTGAAAAAGTCGTACAAATACTTGAATATCTTGCAAAATCGCCCTTTGTGCAGTCTGAATTAGAGGCTGCACAAGTGGCGATTTTTAGTTATGCCAAAGCGGAAGCTGAGGCGGCAATACCATATGGTTTAAGGACCATCGCCCGCATTATGCGGTGGATTATAAAAAAGATTAAGGGAGTGTGTTTGGCAATGGAAATGAAATTTAATTTACAAAGGTTTGTTGATGAAGAAGTGGTTGCCGACTTAGCTACCGAAACAGATTCGGAATCTACGGCTGAAACTGTAGAGGATACCGAAGTATCAAGTGAAACTGCTACAACAACAGCCGAAACAGAAGCCGCTGCTGAAACCGTTACTACTGGAGCTGTAACCATCACTGTAACAGATAGTTCCGGCTCCGCAATGGAAGGGGTAGTGCTTACTTATACTGTCAACTCAGTTTCGTGCGATGCTACAACCGATTCTGTCGGACAGGCCACCGTCGAGGGGCTAGAGGCCGGGACTTATATTTTTACGGCAACGATGGACGGTTATTCATCGAATACTGTTGATGTGACCGTGGTCGCTGGATCTACTGTAACCGGAACTATTACTTTAACTGTCGAAACAACAACTGGGGAGGAATCTACTGTGTCAACTGTTGAGGATGCTGCAAAGGAAGCCGCCGTTACGGCCGCTATTACGAGTCTTACTACTACCACCACCAGTACTACAACCGGAATTTCTGAAGCAATAGCTGCTAAGATTACGGAACTTACAAATGAAATTAAAAATACTGATAGCCCTTGGGTTAAAGTGCGCAATTCTATTGAAATTGCTGCTATGAGTGCGGCACTGGCCGGACTAGTTGCCGGGTTAAAACAAGGTTTGGAAGATCTTAGTGATAAAATTTCATAATGCAAAAGGCTCGGTCAAATAAGATCGAGCCTTTCTTTATGCATCAATAAAATAGGTGTTTGGTAATGCCAATGTATGTCAAATAAGAATTTATCGGAGGAATTAATTATGAGTGTTTATTTATCATCAAATTTAACAGCAGATGAAATATTAAAATATATGAAAATGGCGGACGCAGCTTATAACAAAACAGAATCAGAAATTGAGGAAAAATATAGCGATTCTTACCGGGTAAAAGTTGTTGAAGCCACTGAAACCGATGGGCAATGTATATTGCTTTTCGATGATACCAATAAAGCACAATATATTGTTACTCGAGGAAGTTATACTATAGAAAATTGGGTTGAAGATGCGAAGTATGCG
>JAGGAC010000147.1 GCA_017889635.1 Bacillota bacterium
GCTGGAAGCTATGCTTAAAAACAAGCTGGTGCTTGGTGGCGAACAATCAGGTCACATTATATTTAGTCAGTACAGTACAACTGGCGACGGTCTGATTACAGCTCTAAAGCTGGCGGCGGCCTTAAAACAAAGCGGTAAAAAAATGTCACAATTAGCCCATGTAATGACCCGATTCCCGCAGCTCTTGGTAAACATTCGCGTTAGGAGCAAGCAGGGTTGGGAGAATAACGCGGCGATAGCGGCAGCCATCCAAGCAGGCGAGCAGGAATTAGACGATAATGGCCGGATACTAGTGCGTCCTTCCGGTACTGAGCCCCTCATTCGCGTAATGGCTGAAGGACCGGTGCTGCCTGATTTGGAGCGCATTGTTGCTACCATTGCTGAGGTAATTAAACAAGAACAATCCTAAACTGATTGACCAATATAGTAAACTATATTACAATAAGATAGATATGGCAAAGGAGCACTATTTAGTGCTCCTTTGCATATGTATAGTTAGTACTCATTGGGGGTGAGAATGACAGAAAAACAGGATAATTACTACCTTTGTGACAAAAGCTAATCCCAAAAAAGCGCTGGTGCTTGGGAGAAACCAAGCAGACGAGGAAGAGGTTTATCGAGCAGTCAGCGGATGCCTCTCGGCGACTGTCGTCGTAAGCTGACCGACAAAACCGCAGGGCGACCTGTGGAACAAAACGGCAGCATGCAGAAAAGAAAAATTTTAATAATGACAAAACGTATTATAGGCTTAGGTTGCTTAGAAATGTTCCGATGTTAGGCGGAAGGAGGACGTGAACGGAGTCGTACTGGGAAGTACGTCGCAGAGAACGCCCGGACTGATAACGACGCAGATGAGCGTTTATAAGTAGCCGTAATTAGGGAGGATTATATATATGTGTGGTATCGTAGGCTACATCGGCCCCAATCAGGCGGCGCCATTTCTATTAGAAGGAATGAGCAAACTTGAATACCGGGGATATGATTCGGCAGGTATTGCCGTTTTTGATGGTAGTAAAATAAATGTTGATAAAAGTGTTGGCCGTTTGAATGTTCTTGCAAAAAAGGTAGAAATGAATCCACTTACAGGCAGCCTTGGTATTGGCCATACCCGTTGGGCGACACACGGCCGTCCGTCTGATGCCAACTCTCACCCGCATACTGATTGCACCGGCAAATTTGTTGTTGTGCACAATGGTATTATTGAAAACTATATGCATATCAAAGAAGAACTCATAGCCAAAGGTCATAAATTTACCTCGGAAACCGATACCGAAGTAGTAGCTCACCTGCTGGAAGATTACTATGAAGGTGATTTTGAAGCTGCTGTAAAAAAAGTACTTGAAACCATTGAAGGATCGTATGCGTTGGTCTTTATGTGCCAGGATGAACCAGATAAGCTTATTTGCACCAAACAAGATAATCCGTTGGTTATCGGCCTTGGCGAAGGGGAAAACTTTATTGCTTCCGACATTCCCGCCATTATCAGCCGCACTAGGCGAACCTATATCCTGAGCGATGGCGAAATGGCCATAGTGACTAAAGATTCCGTTTGGGTTATGAACCGCCAGGGCGTGCCGGTAACCAAAAAAGTATTTGAAGTAAACTGGGATGCCGAAGCAGCCGAAAAAGGCGGCTATGAGCATTTCATGATAAAAGAAATCTATGAACAGCCTAAGGCTGTCCGCGAAACTATGACTAGCCGATTAGCCAAAGATAACAGTGGCGTAGCCTTTGAAGAACTGAAATGGATTAAGGAAGATGTTACAGGCATCAAAAAAATTGCGATTGTCGCCTGTGGCACCGCCTACCATGCCGGTATTGTTGGTAAATACCTGATCGAAAATTTAGCCCGCATTCCGGTAGAAGTTGATGTGGCTTCCGAATTCCGTTACCGTTCACCGCTCATTGACGACCAGACGCTGACCATTGTTATCAGTCAGTCAGGAGAAACGCTAGATACCCTGGCCGGATTGAAAGAAGCTAAAAAACTAGGATCGCGTGTACTAGCCGTTACTAACGTTGTCGGCTCCTCCATTGCCCGCGAAGCTGACCAAGTCATTTATACCTGGGCTGGCCCGGAAATTGCGGTAGCTTCAACCAAGGCCTATACTACCCAGCTTATTGTTATGGCTATGCTGGCCATCTATATGGGTTCGCTTAAAGGCACGCTGCCGCCAGCAAAAGTCTGCGAGCTTTGCCAGGAACTGCGTAATTTACCCAGCCAAATCCATGAACTATTGGAAGATGTCGAACCTATCAAAACCTTTGCCCAACAATATGGCTTCAATGAAGATGTATTCTTCCTGGGCCGTTCCTTAGACTATGCCGTAGCCCTGGAAGGCGCACTCAAACTCAAGGAAATCTCCTATATCCATGCCGAAGCCTACGCCGCCGGTGAACTCAAACATGGCACCTTGGCGCTTATCATTGAAGGCGTGCCTGTCATTGCGCCCGTGATGCTGTTGTTATCGGTATTGGACTTAAAGGCGACAAAGAAATCGAAAAATATGTTGACCATACTATCTATATTCCGGCTACTGATAAATTCCTGACCCCAATTTTATCAGTTATTCCGTTACAACTGTTGGCTTATTATGCTGCGGTTACTCGGGGCTGTGATGTTGATAAGCCGAGGAATTTGGCTAAGAGTGTTACTGTGGAATAAGAGAAGATAATAGCGAATGCCACCCAGAATTTGATTTTGGGTGGCATTTTGCGTTTGTCTAACCGAATTTATAACTAAATTCGGTTGGCATAAGGGTCAACATCGGCGCGAGGCTTCGCCAAGGGAGCGGCGCAAGCCGTGTTTTCTAAGAAAAATCCTGGGACAAGGAACCTGTCCCAGGTGTCCCTCTCGCCGGTCCCTTGGCCGCTGCTGAGCCTGTAATAAAAATAAAGGGAAAGAAGTATTTGCTGACGAAATGCTTATAGAAATAAAGGACATTATGATGTGGCCGGGGATGTGGTCATGGACAACCTTTTTATGTTACAGCTTTCTATATATCGCAGTTCTTTGTTTGTGGATACCTTATAAAATTAGAATTCCGTTATGGCTCATAGCTTTTATTATTGCTTGTATTTTCGGGCTTGTGAGCAATCAAATCGAATTGTTTGCTATTTTCCCTATTATAACTATAGCGTATGCCTTGTACCATATTGAAAAAAAGTTTGTGCATCCTGCAGGGCGTTTGATTGCTGGTATAATAGTCGTTTTTGTAGCTTATAGTTTGGGAGCGCATGCAATTCCCTATTTTCACAATCTGAAAATATTATCAAACGTGTATATTAGTAAAGAAGGTATTCCTTTCACTCTATATCTTAATTTTGACAAAACAATTGTGGGATTGTTCATTTTGGGGTTAACTCAAAGGTTGCTAGCTAACAAAGACGAATGGGTTGCTATGTTTAAACAAATCATTCCTAAGATAGTGATGTTTATTATAATTCTTATTTTTTTAGCGCTGGTTGCAGATGAGGTTCATTTTGATCCAAAACTGCCGGAGTGTTTACCAATTTGGTTAATCACAAACCTATTTTTCGTATGCGTCGCTGAGGAAAGTTTTTTTCGCGGATTTCTTCAAAAAAATCTTGCTGGGTTATTCAGCGGTTTTGTACGTGGGGATCTGCTTGCAGTCATTATTGCGTCTTTGTTTTTTGGATTTGCCCACTACACTGGAGGAATAGCTTACAGTATATGGGGTACTATTGCTGGAATTGGATACGGATGGATTTATCAAAAAACCAATCAAATTGAGGCTAGTATAGTAGCACATTTTAGTTTGAATGTAATTCATTTTATGTTTTTTACATATCCTGCAATAGCGTAGCCCCATGGATACGACCCGTCCCCCTGACACCCCCCTTAATTAAGAACTTATATATTGTAAATTTAGTGATTTATTAATTTCAAATATAATTTTTTTAATCATTTTTTCGGAGTAATTAACATCGGGATGTTTTCGTCTTTTTAGTCTCAAAATTGAATCATTATAATTTTTTATTTTTGCTAATACTTCATGACAACACCATAAGAAAATTGCTTTCTGTGAATCATTAAAAATAGAAAAATACTTGTTATAGATATCATAATAATATTTAGTTTGTCGAAGAGGATAATGAAAGTTTTCGGGTTTGTTTCTATTGTTTGCCAATAAACGATGAGCTTCTAAAAATGTTTCATAGGCTTCCTCTTCGTTACCATGTTTGAGTTGTTTTTCAAGTAAAAATCTAGCAAAATGGGTGTCAATTTGGTATGTATCGAAATGATTAAGTTTATGAGCATATGCATAAGCATTTTTAAAATAAATATCAGATTCGGTAAAATGTTCTAATTCTAACCTAGCAATTGCATATTGTAGCCAAAAAAATGGATTCTCCTTATTAAACGTAAGATTTTTAATATTTTCATAATATTTTACTATATGATTGGCTAAATCTTTTCCCTTATTCTTTAAAACAATACGAATATTCGAAAAAGAAACTAATGATTTTAAAATATTATTATTGCACGATTTTAAATTTCGACAATCAGAATTTTTCATTATTTTGATCAAAATGTTAACAATCTTTTCCGAATAATTATACTTTCTTAGTATATAGTTTGCCAGCACAGATGATTGCATTATAATTTTATTTTGTTTAATATCCAACAATTCGCGAATACACGGATCCAAAACGATTAGGACGTGTCAGGGGGACGGGGTGTGCGCCAAGCAAAGGGTGCATCATATAGCGGGTGGAAACCCCGCTGAATAAGGTTTAGCAAACCATTCATAGCGAGTCTTGGACGGT